>JAISAN010000194.1 GCA_031266635.1 Treponema sp.
TTCAAGATTCCCATTCAGGGGGCCATAGGCAGCCAGATCATCGCCCGGGAAACCGTCAACGCCCTGCGGAAAGACGTGCTGGCCAAATGCTACGGCGGCGACATTACCCGCAAACGGAAACTGCTGGAAAAACAAAAGGAAGGCAAAAAGCGGATGAAGATGGTAGGCGATGTGGAACTTCCCCAGAGCGCGTTTTTGGCAGTGCTTAAAACCAAGGACGAGTAGCGGGGGAATTGTTTAAGGCGCCGGTTCAGCCAAAAGCTGTTCCCAAAGCCCGATAAAGAGATCAAGTTCCGCCCGGACCCGTTTGAGGAAGGATATATCCGTCCCCGGCGGCCTTCTGCCCCCGGTTCCCGCACAGTCGGGGAAATGGGCCCAAAGGTAATCGGCCCCGTCCAAAAGCCCCTCCAGTTCTTCCTGAACAGCCGGGGTTTCCCCGGTCAGTATCTTCCGCAGTTTGATGAGGGAATCCCGCTCCCGGCAGGCAAAGTCCCGGAGCGCCGCCGCCCTCAGGCCGCCGGGGTCCGGCAGCTCCGCCGCCGGGGCCTTAATGGCGTCCCGTTTTCCGCCGCCACGCGCCGGGGCCGGTCCGGCGGAAGTCTCCAACAGGGCGCAGGCCGCCGCCATATCAAGCGGCAAAGGCCCCAGGGGCAGGCCGTCGCTGACAATGTCGTGGAGCCGTTTTTCCCCGGCGAATTCCCGTTTAAAAAGATCCCGGTAACCCCTCATGGCCGGATCACAACGGACCGCCGTCCCGGATTTCGCGGCGGCCCCGGATACCGCGGGGCGGAAGGCGGCGCCGATATTGAGGATGTCCCGGAACCGGTTTTGCCGCCGGAGTTTTTCCTGGTGGCCCGGAGTAGACCGGGCATGGTATTTGTCCAGGGTAAAGGAAAAATCAATGCCGCCGGTAAGAACCGGGCCGGAACCCAGGGACAGGGCAATGGCCGCCGCGCTCAGGGCTACGGAACCCAGGGGGGGGAATAGGGCGGGAAGAAGTCCGGCCGCCTCCAGCCGCCGAAAAAGGCGTATATCCGCCCAGGGCGTATAAAAAAGGCAGGTTCGGCCCCCCAGGATTTCCCTGGTGGCCGGCAGCGCGGAGAGATCCATAAGGACCGGTATTTTCCAGTCCCCGCTGCCGATAAAATCCCGGAGATTCCAGTGCTGGCTTTCCAGCGCAACCACCAGATCGGGCTTGATGTTTCGCGCCATCAGGCAGGGAAGGGCGGTGTCTACCGTGACGATCCTGAAGGGGCGGGGGGGAAAAACGGATAGAAGCTCCCCAAAATGGGCGGAAAGCCCTTCCAGCGTGGCGTCCAGCGAAGGGCCCGCTCCCAAAATCAGGATCGGATCGTCATAGAAGGAAAGTTTGGAGAGGGAAGGGGCCCGGGGTATGAGATTCAGATTTTTTATCGCGTTTTTGATATAGAGCCGGCCTAATTTAAGCAGGGTCATGGCATTACCCCAGTCCAGGGCAATATCCTGGTTCAGGGCCTCTGCCAGGGAATCATAAAGTTCCGGGTCAAGCCGCCAGCCCGCCGATAAACGGAGGGTCTCCAGGCGGCGGAAACTTCGGCTGCCCCAGGTTTTTCTGACCAGGGCGCAGAGCCCCGCCGGATCCCTTGTTCCGGTTAAACACAGCCGGGGTTTATCCGGAAAGAGCGGGGGAATCGTCTTTTGGGAAAGAGCCAGTAACTGTTCATCGGCCTCGACGCAAAGAACCGCCGAATGGGGAGTTTGTTCCAGCTTGTCCAGAAGCTTTTCCAGCCCGTATCCATAGAGAGGGGAGGGGCAAAAATAGAGGGTCCGGTCCACCGGCGTGAGGGCGGTAACTATCCGTTCCGCCTGGGCCGCCGGGTCAAGACGCGAAAGAAGGGTTTTCCCCTTATAAATGACCGAAAACCCCTGGGGGCACTGGATCTGCCGGGGAATATTTTCGGGAAATGTCCCCTGACCCGGAAAGGTCAGAGGAGTTTCACCGGGCATGGCTCCTATTCTTGGGGCCAGAAGTAACGGAGGAAGGTATCAAAAAACTGGTCCTCCAGTTTTTCATTGGTGAGAAAGAAAGACCGGAGCGTCTGATCGGCATTGGAACTCAGCCAATAAGAAGATAAATTGGATTCAATACCTTCGGAGACCGATTCATCCGCGGAAATTTCTTCCAGGGGAAATAAAACCAGCACATTGCTGCCCTGTACCAGCGGGGCAGAAGGAGTGTTCAGGGGGGCGGAAAAAGCGGTCCGCCAGAAATTTTCATCCGATACGGCGCCGGAAAGTTCATCAACCGAAAAGGACGCCAGGCTTCCAAAAAGATCAAGCTCCCCGTAATTAAGGGGGAGGGGACCAAAATGCCGTTTTTCAAGACTCTGTTCAATAATCGCCCCGTCAAAGCCCCTTTCCTGAACCTGGAGAATAAATTCCTCCGCCTTTGTTATGGCCCAGTCTTCCATCCGGCCCCATTCAAATTCCCTGATATAGGACCGGATTTTTTCCAGGGTGGCGGCATCGCCGGTATCCGAGGGGCTTACGGCTTCTTCGGCCCTGAAAAAAGCCCAGCCGGAATCAATTTTGACAATATCACTGTACCCGCCTTTTTCCAGGGTAAAGAGTTTTTCCCGGTCTTCCGCGCCGGGAACCTCTATTAAAAGTTCGTGGGCCAGTTTGACGCCCATATCCCCGCCTCTTTCGGCGTAACTATCCTGGGATTGGGTGGTGGCGGCTTCCTCAAAGGTAGTGGTCCCTTCTTTTATGGAATTGAGGATTCCCTGAGCCTCCCGCTCGCCGGAATTAATGGTAATTTTTGAAAAATGGGTAACCCGGAACAGATCGGGATTTTCCTCCCCGTAGGCGAGTACTTCCGAATCGGGGTAGGCGTCAATGGAAAAGGAGGCCATATCAAAAGTCCGCTGGGGCGAGGCCATTTGGCCAATAAACGCCGCTTCCTGGGCCGGTTTCAGGAGGCTGGTAACATCGGCCCGGTAATATTGTTCGGCGATACTCTCCTGTATCTGACGCCAGAGGATCAAACGGGTGTTGTTATCCAGCGACTCGTACCGGGCCGCGGAAAAACGGCCGTTTTCCTGAAATATGGGCAGCAGGGCTACTTCCCGGTCCACCCGCTTTTCCGGCGTGGTGTACCTGGCCTTCGCCATTTCCTGAAGAATCCCCGTATGAATGACGGTTTCTTCAAAAGCCGCCCGCCAAATCTGGTAACTCATCATCTGGGAATTGCTGTCATTCATGGGAAACTGTTGACGATACCGTTCTTCAATATCTGCCCGAATCTGGGCAAAATATCCCCCGGGAACATAGTTGATCGGCGCTTTGTTGTAATAACCGAAATTTAAATCCGTGGTACGGCCCAATTCGGTATTGGGCACTATGGCGGGAACCAGAACAAAAGCAACAATTACGATAATAAGAATAACAAAAGTACCAATAAAAATAAACGGACTTGCCTTAAAACGCCGGAGCCATTCCGATTTGGTGGAACCTTCCTCTGGGGACGGTTTTTTCTTCTTGGAAGCCATACACAATACCTCACGATAAAAAAATCTGGTAATGAATTAGAATACCATTTTGCCGGGCCGAAGGTCAACAACTCGCAATGCCGGGCTTAAATCCAGAAGGCCAGACCTGCCTGGAAGCGGTTATAAAAACGGAAATTTCCTGCCTTATTGGTCCACCGGTCCTTGAAATACCGGGTATATTTGTCGCCCCAGGTCAGAGCCGCCCCTTCCACCAGATACCCAAGCCGCAGGCTCAGTCCTTTTTTGAACGGCAGTATATCCAGCTTTATCTGGGTGTAGGGCATATTGATGTACGTTTGATCGACAAAAGTCCAATGGTTAACCCCTGCTGTCAGGGTTCCCAGAAAATAGTTGCTGTAGAAAGTGTATCCCAAGCCGCCCCCAAGCCCGAACACAAAATTGTTTTCCGCTTTTTCTTCGATGCCCAAACCGGAATTTATAACCCGGTCATGATCCGCCCCGGGAATGTCATAAATATTCTGGTTTACCGGAGCCGCGAATACACCTTCCAGGGTTACATTCGCTATGCCGATCTCCAGATCGCCCTTGATGGACAGGAGATCAAAATTCGCCATATCCGTTAAAATCATGGCGCCGAAGCCAAATCGGTTATGCAGGGGAACCGCCATGTTCCTGGCCCTCCGTTCTTCCTGTTTCCGCCGCCTTTCCTGCTCTTTAAGTTCCTGTTCCCGTCTTTTCGCGTTTTCCGCGGCCTGCTGCTGCCGCTGGGCAATTTCCCGTTTTTCCCGCTCAATTGCCTCCTGCTCTTCAATATATTGCTGCTGCCGGTTGAATTCCTCCTGCTGGCGGGCCAGTTCTTCCTGACGCTGGGCCAGCTCATCCTGTTCCGCCCGCGCCTGCCGCTGTCTGGCAAGATCCGCCATTGACTGGGGCCCGGCGCTCTCCCCCTCCGCGCCGGCTTCCTCCGGGGCTTCCGCCGCCGTCTGATTCACGGCCGCGGGAACCGGGGGCGGCCCGGAGGGCGGCGGGGGTATTAAAGCCGGAAACTGCGTTACCGCTTCTACCCGTCGTTCTTTTTTGGCGATACTCGGCGCCTGTTTTAGGGGGATTCTTTTTACCGGTACCAGCTGGATAAATTCATTGGTGTTTTCCCCGCTCCCCCGTTCTTTGCCCAGCTCCTGATAGCCGTTTATGGAACTGATTTTGACATGGGTGTTGCTGGTATTTTCCACCGGAACATTGGGAAAGACAACCCGAAGCCGCTGGGTGGAATCGGCGCCGATTTTGGAGCCCGAGAGCCGGAGCTGGCTGTACAGGGGGAAGGTCTGGGACTGAATTATTTCATCCCGGTCATTCACCAGATCCGCGGTAACCAGGTATGGGCGGAGCCCCTCAAAATGGGGAATTTTTTCCGGATTGTATATAGTTTGGATAGGGGACTGGGGCCAGCCGTCGAAACCCCATTTCCGTTTGTTGCCGGTTTTCTGAAGCCCCTGGGATACATCGTTAAGCATGGTCTGGGCTACCCGTAAATCCACCCCCCGTCTAAGGCTGATGTTGAATTCCAGGCTTGCGGTTCCTGACGCATAGTCGGTATTTCCAAACTGTTTCGGATTGGGGGTATAATAAATCGCGAAGGGGGGATGATCCACAAAGAGTTTTTCCATTTTAAGGATATTTTGTTTCCATCTTTCCTGCGCCGCCGCGTCATCGGCAATAGCCGTTCCCGTGCCTACTCCCAGAAGTTCCTCTTCGGCCTTGCTTTGTTTCAAAAACCCCTTGCCGATGGACGAGTCCAGCTGTTTCGCCCTGTTTTTATAAAAAAGGGAGTCAAAAGAATTACCGGCAAAATCGGCGTCTTCAGCCTGGGCCATAGCGGTCCGGGCCTGAACCTTGTTTATCTGAATCCCCGCCAGAAGTTCCGCCAATCCGGCGCCGGTAAGGATAATGCCCATGTCGGGGAACATATTGTTTAAAGCAATTTTTACGGCGCTGTTGTTCCGTATGTCGTCCTGGGAATAAAAACCGTTATTCACCGCGATAATAACCGGCCTGATGGTTCCCCTTTCCCCCTGCTGAAGCTGAATAAATTCCATCTGGAGGTTATAAACGGTACGGCCTGTTTTGACAATTTTGCTGGTGATCATATATTCACCGTTGGCAAATTCTCCCAGGCTGGGGGAATTTGTTTCCGAGCCGTGGCTCAGCTGAAATTCCAGTTCCTTCTGAATCTGGTTCAGGGTATTTTGATCCCGGGAAAGAAGTTTTACTTCCGAAAAATTGTTGAGGACCGTGTTTATCTGATTGGCCACCAGGGACGCGGCCCAGGGAATATCATCGGCATTTTCCAGCCCCGTGGGCAGTACGGCAACGTTAACATCATCCCTTCCCTTGTTTGGTTCGAGCGTTCCCGGCTTTGGCGCCGCCGCCGTTTTCCCTGCCGGAGACCAAAAAAACAGAATAAGGCAGGTCAGAAAAAAAACGCGCTTCAAAAAACCGGCGGCTATACTGTCCAATGCATCCTTCCTTCATTCATTCGCTGGCAGAAAGCTGCGCGAAGTTGTTGTGCCAGGTTAAAACAAAAATATTCCGCATCTTTTTTGAAGGCAGCGTCAGGTTTGAGGCAATCCTGATATAATCCGTTTCAAGGGATTCCCGGGCGGTTTTGTCATTTATCTTCACGATTCTGACCTGGGGGTCGCCGGTTAATAAATCAATGTTCATTTTTGAAAATTGGACTTCAATATTCTGGCTTGAACCGGCGTAGATTTTTCCCCCCGAAGTTACCAACTGGGCGTCCATATTGAAAACCGCGGTATCAATCACATCGCCGTCGTCGTTAAGCAGTTCCGCGGTAATCTCGTACTGTAAATTCTGATTAAAAATTTTTGCGCTTTTTGGCCAATCTTTGAATCCCCATTTTTCCTTGTTCCCCGTTTTTTTAAGATCGTCAAGAATGATCTTCAAAACCTTGTTCATAGTGTCGAATTCTACGGATTCCCGGAGGGTTGCGCTGAATTTAACCGCCGCTTCATGCCTGGCATAATCGGTCTCCCCCGCCGGTACTGTTTTGGGAACAAAAATAAGTTCAAAGGGCGGGTGTTTTTGATAATGTTCTTCAAATTGATCCAGCATAATTTGAAATTGTTTTTGCTGTTCCGCGTCATTTTGCAGCGCGGCGCCGGTACCCATTTGGCTCATGTCGTTTTCGGTGGAAGCCAGAAGTTCAATAGCTTCAAGCTGTTTTGAATCAAAGGCGATGGCGTTGGTAAGGTAGATAAGTTTCTCTACCGAATTCTCGTTTCCCGCGGCAATACCCTGGGCCAGGGCTATCGCTCCCTGGGCTTCGGACATGGCGATGCTCCGAATCGCCGCTTCTCCCTCGGCGGTCAGGTTTACATCCATTTGTTTAAGCAGATCGATAGAAGCTTCCCTGAGGGGCCTCAGAGACCGTAGTTCCGCCATGCTTACCGCGGCAACGCGGCTGGCCCTGATCACGGCGGTCTCGGCGTTAACAATGGTAAGGTGCAAGCTGTAGTCGTTGGCGTTCATTTTTTCCATTGTGCCCGTGAGCAGGAACTGGGCATTGGTGATGTTGCCGATTCTGATAATGGTATTTTTGTCGCCGCTGTTTTGACTTAACGATAAATTTTGCTGTTCAAGAACCTGGGAGATAGTCTGCCGGTCAATTATTTCCATGCCGGAATACCGGGAAAAATCCGAACTCAGGTTGCCCTGAATAAAGCTTAATAGCCATTGTTCGTTTTCGGGCAGCGTCCTCCCGCCCGCGGCCCTTCCCTGGGGCAGCAGTACCGCCAGCGTTATGCCGCCGGCGCCGTCTCCGGTAAAATAGGGGCCGGCAAATTCCGGCGCAACGCCGGCGGCCGGTGAATATGACATACAGGAACCCAGCAGTAAACACAGGGCCGCTATCCCCGTATAAAAAAATTTTAGCCCGGCATATCCCGGCGGAGTGATAGGATACAACGCATTTCTCCTTTTTAAAACAATAGTAGGCTGAGTAGACTAAAACGCTTAATTAAGAGAAACCGCAAAGGGCGCAAAGAAGACGCATCGAACCGTAGGTTCGCAATCGCAAAGAAAATCATATTCTTTGTGTCCTTTGCGTAATCTTGGCGATCTTTGCGGTAAATTCTTCATTTGCTTATCCCGCTATTTGATCAAAATAAATTCAACCCGGCGGTTTTTCCACCAGCCGTCCCGG
>JAISAN010000207.1 GCA_031266635.1 Treponema sp.
AGGGCCGCCGCGGTAATTACCCAGTTGACCCCCGCGCCGCCCGAATCTTTTAGCTCTTCCTGGGAAGACCGGGCGCCCCAGATTGTCCGTTCTTTTAATCCCGCGCTTTCAAGAAGGGCTTCCAGGGCATCCAGGGCAGCGTCATCGAAACCGTCCTGGGCCGAAGCCCCCAGGATGTTGACACTTTTCCTGTCCCGCGGGGGGTTGCCACTCAGGAGCTTTTTCGCGATGGCGAGGTAGGCTTCCTTCTGGCCCTGGTCGTAATAGGCCAGGCCCGTGGCGGGAAAACCAAAGGAGGGGAGACCGGTCCGGCTTTCCACCAGGGAGGCGAAGCCCTTGAAGTCAAAACCGATCACCATGGGAACGGGACTGCCGATGATGGTAACGCTGGGGGCGCGGGTATCCTCCAGGGCCCGCCTGATCTTTTCCAGGAGCTTTTCATCGTCCCCCATAATGGCGTCCATTTCCCGCAGCCCCGAGCTAAAGGTGGGGCTGGAACTGCCGAACCACCGGGGTTCATCGTAACCCGTATAGGTACCGGTACAGCCCGAGGCGTCGTGGATGATCGTAAGGGTCCCCAGATCATGAAAAACCGAGGCAACCCCGGAATAGTCCGGAGCCAGGGGCGGTAAATTATACAACATATAACTCATGGTTCTTTCCTTAAAGGTGATTTCAAAATTGCAATTTTGAAATCACTACCTATAAAAAATTACTTTTGCAAGGCCCTAAAGGGCCTGAAAAAGTACAAGAACCGGTTTTACAAGTGTGCAAAGCACACAGTGCGCATTAGCGCACAGTCAATTGATTTTGAAACCGGTTCTACAGTATAGTATAGTTGTGTATAAACTCCAATTAGGGAATTGAGGAAATGCCGTTTTTTACATTAATCGTTATTGCGGTAACCTTGGGCTTGGTAGTTTTTTTTCTTTTTCGCTCCAAAAAAGAAAAACAGGGGTCCTGGATTCAGTTTTTCGCCAAGGGAAAAGACGCGGGGTTTTCTTTTAAAGAAATAGAACTCCTCCGGCGGCTGGCGGTTAAATGTAATATTGAAGAGCCCGCTTCGCTTTTTTGGTCGCAGAATCAGCTTGATATTTGTATCCGTTCCCTGGTACGGACTCTGCGGATGTCCAGTGAAACCAACGAGACGGGGACCCAGGATTTTCTTTCCAGGCTCTACGATTTTAGAAAAAAGATCGAGATGGAAAAACCCCGGATTAAAAACGGAATCGCCAGCTCCCGGCAGATAAGCGAAGGTCAGATCCTGCGGGTTCTGGTTACCGGAACCGGGGTTTTTAAGTCTCAGGTGGTAAAAAACACCAGTCAATATTTGACCATATCCCGGCCTGTCAACACCAGAATATCCGCCGCCTTTTCCTGGAACGGCCTGAAAATCGCGGTTTATTTTTGGCGGGAAGATGACGCGGGCTATGTTTTTGACGCTGACGTACAGGACGAAGTTTTTTCCAAGGGTATTTCATCCCTGAAAATAAGCCATTCCGACGCTCTTTTCAGAACCCAAAAACGTAAATCCGTGCGGATAAAACTTCACAAGGCGGCTTTTCTGTACCTGAGAAAGGAAGGGGAAGAGCCGGGGGCTCTGGAAATAACGCCGGGGCTGAAATGTTTGCTGGAGGATCTATCCGATACCGGCTGCGCGATAACCATAGGCGGCAAAGCTGCGGAAGGGCTGGAAATAAAGGTGCAATTTGCCCTGGATAATTCCGCCGTCAGCATGAGCGGTGTTGTCCGTTCCGTTGAGTATAAAGAGGACATTAACCGTTCCATACTGCACATGGAGGCGGATCCCCTGCCTCTGGAAGTCCGGAATCAGATCCTGGGGGAGGTTTTCGGTATGCTCCCGGACGATGATGAGGAAGAGCTTCCGTTCCGGCTTTTGGACGAAGAAATGGAAGATATGGCCGCGCAAAGCGATTCCGCCGTTGATACGGTACAGGAATAGGAGGAAACTATGGATCAAAAAAAAGGAGACAGGGCCGGCTTACGGCTGGGGGGGCTTGTTTTTATGGTATGCGCCCTGGCCCCGTTTCTGTCCGCTCAGGAAACTATTCTGGATTCCTATGAACGGAATTTTATCCGCGCCAGCCTCTCCACCAAGGCGGGCATTCTCCGGGATGCCGCTACCGATGACCGTTCGCCGGAATTTATCGGCCAGCTTTACGAATTTGCCCTGAATTTTTCCCTGGGGAATGCGGAGATTCTCCGGGGCGATCCGGATATGATCTCCCTGACGGTCCTTGCCTGCCGGGGCGCGGGAACCGCCGGATATACGGCAAGCGTGGACAGCCTCTGGAAAGTTTTTATGGCCTACCGGGATTCCCTGACCAGGGTGGAGGCCCTGGGCGCTCTGGCCCATTTGGGTAAAGGAAATATCCAGGTGGTAGAAAATTTAAATCAATTTTTGGCAAATCAAAATAATCTGTACCGTTCCGGCATGGCCCCGGATTATCCTACCCTTTCGGCCTGTATCTCCGCCCTTGCCTCGTTGGGAAACAGCGCTTCTTTTCCCGTACTGTTTTCCGCCATGATTGCCGGGTATCCAAATACCATCGGCCAGGAAGCCGCCCAGGCCCTGGGTTTGATCCAGGGGGATTATAAACAGTATCTAAGCGATGTGATCCGCAAAAATCCCCCGGCGGAAAAAATGGCGGCCTTTCGGGCAGGCATGGGTACCGATCGTTTTGGCTCCGCCGAAAAAGGGCAGCTGGCGGAGACCGCCCTTGAAGTGGGTCTGGCCCTTTCCCCGGCGGGCAGGGAAGAGGACAGCGCGGTTTCCTCCCTGCGTTATTCGGCGGTTTCCGCCCTGACCGGGCTTCAGTGGACCGAAGCCAGCCCCCTGGTGATCAAACATTTTTACCGGGTTCAGGCGGATTATCAAAACGGGGCGGTCTCCCGGGAACGGCTCCTGGAAGCCATAAGCTGCCTGGGAGCTATGGGGAGTTCCGACGCGGCCCAGGCCCTGGCCCTGCAGCTTGGGTTCCTCAATTCTCAGACCGAACGGAGCGGTGAATTTGACGACGCCATAACTTTGGCGGTGGTTAACGCCCTGGGCGCCATTGGGGACAAATCGGCGTTTGATTATCTATTGTATATCAGCTATCTGTCCTACCCGGAGCATATACAGGCCGCGGCCCGGGAGGCCCTTACCCAGCTCAAATGGTAGCCCGCGTTAAATTCCCTCCGGTTCTCGGCCTTGTGGCGGGCGCGGTTTTAGGCTATTACGGGTTTCATTTTATCAGGAACGGTATATCCGGTTCCGGTATCCTGGGCCTGCTTTTTTTTCTGGTTTTGCCGCTTTGTCTTTTCCGGGTCCTGGCCCGTTTTCCCGGCGAGTTTTCCGCCGCTTCCCGCCGCCGTTTTTATGTCCTGGGGGAACAATACATGAGCGTCTTTTCCCTGGGCCTGGTCCTGGGGCTGGGTTCCGGCGGGGCCGTGCCGCGGGGTCTCAGCCTGGGTCTGCCGGTAGAGGATATTACCGGCATTTCAGGGGTCCTTCTCGACGATCCCCGGATTCTTTCGGGGGGCCGGGGCCTGGGAACTCTTTCCCTGCGCGGCGCCGCGGGCGGGGGAGGAATCCGAAGTTCCGCCCGGGGAGAAATAAGCGTTTTTTTCCCTGACGAAACAGCGCCCCGGCTCAAGGAATTTGGCCGGAAGAGCCTTGTTTTTGTGGAAGGCAGCCTGGTCTCCGGGGATGCCGGAACTCTCTTTCCCGGCGAAAAAAATCTCCTCTTCCGGGCCTCGGCGGTGCATATTGTACAGCCATCCCCGGCGCTGGAGCAGTTCCGGACCGGTCTCAGGATGGAGATCGGCAGGCGTTTTGGCGCCGGGGCCTGGGGCGGTCTGGCCCTGGCCCTGCTTTTGGGCATCCGGGATAATCTGGATACCGGCCTGGCCGGGCTTTATCAAAACGCCGGCTGTTCCCACATCCTCGCCCTTTCGGGCATGCATCTTGCCATCATCTCCTCCCTGATCGCCTTTTGCCTGAAAAAGCCCCTGGGTTTACGGGCCGCCGCTATTGCCGGGGCCGTTTTTATCGCGCTCTATGTGTTTCTGGTGGGTTCCCAGCCCAGCCTGAACCGGGCCGCCCTTATGTATTTTTTGGGAACCCTGGCGATCCTGGGCGCGCTGCCAAGAAGACCGGGCTCCCTTTTGGGGCTGGCCTTCCTGATCCAGATTATCCTCTGGCCCGGATCGGGCCTGAGTATTTCTTTTATCCTCTCCTATTTGGCCCTGGCCGGTATTCTGGTGGTGGGGGAAGCTTTGCATGAAATATTCCGGGGGAAAATTCCCCCCCTGGTTCTCCAGCCGCTGGCCGCGTCTGTGGGGGCCTTTCTGGCCACCGCCGGGGTAACGGCGTTCTTTTTCGGCGCCCTGCGGCCTGCCGGTATTCTGGCGGGGTTCATCATCGTGCCCCTGACCAGCCTTTTTATGATCGCCTCGATGATTTGGCTTGTCCTGGACCTGCTTTTCCCCCCCCTTTCCCTGCTCCTTGGACAGGGAATATCCCTGCTGTACCTGCTCATGGACCTGCTGGTTTCCCTGGCCGCCCGGCTTCCGGGCATTTCCGTCCCCCGGCCAATACTGGCCCTTGGACTCTCCCTGGGAGTATCGGCCCTTGTGGTCTGGCTGGGGAACCGTTTCGGGCTCCTTAAACGCCGCCTTCCCTCTTTTGTTTAACCGGAAAAGGGGGAAGATACGGAAATCAATTACGATTCGGCCCGGGAACTCAAAGCTTTTCTTGAAGCTCAACATCTGGGGATGCGGAAAAAATTCGGTCAGAATTTTCTGATCAACCGGACGGTGCGGAGCAAACTGGTTGATGTCCTGGGGGCGGGAAAAGGCGATACGGTTTGGGAAATCGGCCCCGGTCTGGGAGCCATGACCCGGGAATTGCTTGACCGGGGCGTGGTGGTCCGGGCCTTTGAAATTGATCCGGGTTTTATCCGGGTATTGAGGGAGCTTTTCGGCGGGGAGGCTGGTTTTTCCCTGGTGGAAGGGGACGTGCTCAAGACCTGGCGGGAAGCGGGGGAGGGGGACTACCTGCTGGGAAACCTGCCCTACAATATCGGGGCGGTTTTTCTGGCGAATCTGATTGAAGAGGGCAGGCTTTTCAGGCGGATGGTGGTAACGGTACAGAAGGAAGTGGCCCGGCGGGCCGCCGCCCTTCCGGGGTCTGCGGATTATTCTTCCTTTTCCCTGCTCTGCGCCTCCGCCTACCGGGTAAGCCCCCTGATGACTATCCGGGGAACCTCGTTTTATCCCGCCCCCCATGTGGATTCCCAGGGGCTTTATTTTGAACGCAAAGCCGGTTCCCCGGCCTATCCGGCTGTTTTTTATCCCCTGATCCGGGCCCTCTTCGCCTCCCGGCGGAAGATGATTAAAAACAAGCTTCACCATTTTATCGCCTCCCGCAGCAGGGGAGGGGAAGACGCCGGGGCTCTTACCGGGGAAATTCTGAAGACCTGCGGCCTGGGGGGAGATGAGCGGGCGGAGGTCCTGGATCTAAAAACCTTTGGCGATCTGGCAAAAACTCTGGAAGATCGATTACAATAGACTTGTTCAATAACCCGGTTGGTTATCGAACAAGTCTTGCAAAATGCGGAGCATTTTGCTGTTTTTTAATGGTTGTTGTTCAGAAACTGAAGTTTCTGAACAACTCTATTGAAAATACCTGGGGCCGGCCCCCGCCCCATAGTTTTTTGGAGGTGTAATTGACGGGAACCCCGCCGCGAATCAGGATGAACTATGCCGGTAACTGAAAATCTGCTGAGGATTGAGGAAAAAATACAGAGCGCCTGCGCCCGTTCCCGGAGAAACCGGGAAGAAATACGCCTCATGGGGGTTTCAAAGTTCCATAGCCGGGAGGCGGTGGAGGAAGCCTGGCAGGCGGGGCTCCGTCTCTTTGGCGAAAACAGGGTACAGGAAGCGGTTGAAAAATTTACCGGTTTTAGGGAAAGTCATGCCGGGACGGAACTGCATTTGATCGGTTCCCTCCAGCGGAACAAGGTAAAAACAGCGGCTCCCTTTTTTAACTGTATCCAGTCGGTTGACCGGGACTCGGTAATTCATGAACTAGGGAAGACAAGCGGGGAGCGGGGAACAGCTCTGGAACTGCTGCTGGAACTCCATACCGGCGAGGAATCAAAAAGCGGTTTCCCCGGCGAAGAGAGCCTTTTCCGGGCGGTGGAAACGGCGCTTTCTTATCCCGGCCTGCGGATCCGGGGGCTTATGACTATGGCCCCCTATACCGGCAGCGAAGGACCCATCCGGAATTCTTTCCGCCGTTTGGTCAAAGTCCGGGATGTCCTGGAGGCCCGTTTCCCCCCGGATACGGATAAACGCTGTTGCTGGACCTGCCTTTCCATGGGAATGTCCGGTGATTTTGAGATCGCCATTGAAGAAGGCTCAACCCTTTTGCGGATAGGTACGGGTATTTTCGGGGAGCGGCGGCAGTGAAAAAAAATATGCCGGTTCCGGCCTTTCTTCTGTTTCTGGTTTTAGCCCCTGCCCTTTACGGACAAACCGGAACTCTCGTCCAGCCCCTGAACCAGCCTGCTGTTTCCGAATTTCCCCAGTGGGCAAAAGATCTGCGCCGGGCCGAAATTATCGCCTTTGGAACCTTTCCCTTTACCATGTTTACCTCCACCTTCGTTATGGATACCTGGCGCGCTTCCAACCACAACTGGGACGGTAAATATATGCCCTGGCCTCTTAAGACCGCGGGGGCCATTGAAATGACCAGCAAGGAGCATGAGATTGTATTCGCGGCGGCGGGGCTGCTGTCGATAACACTGGCGGTAACGGATCTGGTAATTATTAAAATAAAACGGCATAAGGCCCGGCAATGGGCCCTCCAGCTTCCCGAGGGGACTCCCATCATCATAAAAAGGCCCTGGCCCGGAACCGGCCCGGAGTCCCCGGCGGAGGGCCCGGAAATCCCGGATGGTTCCGCCCCTCCGCTTGAGCCCTGATGCCCACTTTTTCCTGTACCGTGGATGAACCGGTTCCCGGCGGTCTGCGGCTTGACCGGTATATCGCGGAATGCCGGGGCCTTCTTTCCCGTTCCCAGATTAAATCCCGGCGCCTCAACGCCGAGGTAAACGGGAAGCGGGTAAAGCTTTCCCGGCTTGTAAAAACCGGGGATCGGCTGGAACTTTCCTGGGCCGAAGCGGAACCGGTCTATTTAATCCCCGAAGATATACCCCTGGATCTGATCTACGAGGATTCCCGGGCGGTGGTGATTAACAAGGCCCAGGGTATGGTGGTACATCCCGGCGCCGGTAACCGCCGGGGAACCCTGGCTAACGCGCTGCTGTACCGGCGGCTTTGCCGGGAAGGACGCGTTCCCCCCGGCGGTATTGTTCCCCCCGGCGCTTCCCCGCCGACCGGCCTTGAAGGTCTCCGGCCGGGGATCGTCCACCGCCTGGACAAGGATACCTCCGGGGCGCTTATTGCCGCCTGGGACGATGAGGCCCTGGCCTTTCTCGCGGAGCAGTTTAAAAACCGGCGGGTGAAAAAAAACTATATCGCCCTTATTCCCGGCGCGCCGGGAGAACCGGAGGGCCGTATTGAAACCTTTATCGCCAGGGACAGCCGGGACCGGAAGCGCTTTGCCGTATCCGGCCGGGGGAAAATCGCCATAACCCGTTACCGGGTACTTCGCTCCTGGAAGAGCCATTCCCTGGTGATCCTGCGGCCGAAAACCGGGCGGACCCATCAGCTGCGGGTACATCTGCGCCACCTGGGCTTTCCCATCGCCGGAGACCCCGTTTATGGCGGCATGGATCCCCTGTTCCCGGACTGCGGCCTTATGCTCCACGCCCTGAGCCTTTCCCTCGTACTGCCGGAACATACGGAAGCTCAAACTTTCCGGGCCCCCCTGCCGGAACGGTTCCGCCTTTTTATAAAAAAACTCGAAGGGAAAGCTTAAAATGGCCGCGGCGGTTCAAAGCCCGGAGACCCCCCAATTAATTGAAGAAACCGAGGATTTCGCGGTAGTTTATAAACCGCCCCGGGTCCACTGCGTCCCCCTGCGGGCCGGCGAAGGGGGAACGCTGCTGGAATGGTACGCCCGGCTCTTTCCGCCGGTGGCGGCGCTGCACGGTAAACGGCCCCTGGAGGGGGGAATTCTGCACCGGCTGGATTATGAAACCCAGGGCCTGGTGCTTTTCGGGAAAACCCAGGCCGCCCTGGAAAACCTTTTTATCCAGCAGGAAGAGGGCCGCTTTGTCAAGGAATACGGGGCCATAAGCCACAGGGCGGGAGCTTCGCCGCCCCTGCCGGGTTTTCCGCCGCCCCCGGCCCTTCCCGGTTCCGGCACCTTTTGTATTCGGAGCTATTTTCGTTCCTACGGCCCCGGCGGAAAAGCGGTACGTCCGCTTGCCGGATTGAACCGGCCGGGTAAAAAAACAGCTTCGGACAGGGGCCGGCCCTATGAGACCGAAATTGTCGAAACCGCGGAACCGGGGAAGGAATTCCGGTATTTTACCCTGCGGATTAAACGGGGCTTTCGCCACCAGATCCGCTGTCATCTTGCCTGGCTGGGAAACCCCATCCGGGGAGATCCGCTCTACGGGCAGGCCGGGAAAGATACGGCCCCGCCGGAGGAGGGGGCGGTAAATCCGCCGGAAGGCCCGCTTGCCCTCCGCGCCCAGGGGCTCTTTTTTTTCGACCCCCAGAATGGAAGGCCCCGGGAATACCGGATACTATCCCTTGGCGGGTATACGTCAATTTGAACCATAGGTGTATGAGCGGAAGGAATATCCCTTCAAGGGGCATACGGTGTCCGTAAGAAACGGTCAGGCCAAAGCCTGCGTAAGAAAAATGACAGCCCCCCCGCAGTAAGGGATATTCCTTCCGCTTTTACGGAGTATGCTCAAAATTAACCAATACCCGGAGCCTTGACGGAGCCGGGGGTCCATGCCAAAATATCATCACCCATGAATTATTCCAACCCGGCAAATCTTGCCGTAATTGCCTGTCCCGGCGGTGAGATTTTTGCCGATGAGGTAATTGTCCACTTAAAGAAACGTTACCATCATCATTTTAAGCGTCTTGCCGCGGAATTGGCAAAGCGGTACAGCCTGGACGCCGGTGTAGTTATCCGGCGTATCAATTTTATCAATGAAGTTATTTCCTCCGGCCCCCATTCACAGGGCAGTACGGATGTCTTTTGTATTCCCCGTTTTAAGATTCCCGCCCGGTTTACCTTTTTCCCCAATGGAGAGGTAAAAGCGGAGATCCTTGAATCAATCCGGGGAAAGGATATCTATATCATCCAGGACGTGGAAAACCATTATCCGGTGAATTTTTCCGGTGGAGAAGAGAAAAAAGTCCTTTCGGTCAATGATCATTTGATGACGGTCTTTGTTACCGTAGACGCCGCAAAGCAGGCCGGGGCAAAACAGATAACCCTGGTACTGCCCAATTTTCCCTATGCCCGCCAGCATAAGGCCAAGGGCCGGGAAGGGCTTACCGCAAGCCGGGTGGGGAAAATTCTGGAAGGTCTGGGGGTAAATCATATTATCACCCTGGATATTCATTCCCGGGATGTGGTTAACGCGTTTAACCGGATGCGGCTGGAAAATCTCCACGCCAGCTATCAGATCATCAGGGTCCTCTCCCAGCTTGAGGGGGTTTTGAACGATGATTTTGTGGTGGTTTCCCCGGATACCGGGGCGGTAGACCGGAATAAATTTTTCGCCAACGCCCTTAAAAAACCCCTGGCCCTGCTGTACAAGGAACGGGATTATTCACGGGTCAGCAAGGACGCTTTGGAGAATAATATTTCCGAGATTAAACTTTTGGGAAATGTGCAGGGCAAAACCGTTTTTATGGCTGATGATATGCTGGGAACCGGCGGCACCCTTCTTACGGGGATGAAGATTCTCAAGGAAAACGGAGCGGGGAAGGTGATCTGTTCCATCAGCCTGCCCCTTTTTTCCGGGAACGCCATAAGTTATTTTGACCAGGCCTACCGGGACGGGCTTTTTTACCGGATCATCGGTACTAACGCGGTTTACCAGGAAGAGGTGTTACAGCGGGAATGGTACATCAGCGTGAACATCACCGGACTTTTTGCCCAGATTATTTCCCGGATTCACCAGCGTCTTTCCTTAAGCAGCCTGCTGGATAACCGGAAAATTATAACCCGGCTCCTGGCGGATACCCAGCCGGAAGGTCCGTTCCAGGGTCTGTTATTCCAGCCGGAGGATTAATCCTGCCGGTCCGCCCTGAAGCTCCCCGCCGGAAGGCGGGCTCTTGGGTATCAGACCCCACGGCGAATGAAAACGGGGGAATAAGGTGATGAATTCTGAAATTTTTGCCGCCCTGTTGTGCGGGATTTGCGCCCGTTCCCGGATTGTCCCGGACCGGCCCCTGCGCTGGACGATTATAACGAACCCCCAGGCGGGAGGGTTTACCATCCGTTCCCGCTGGAAAAAGCACCGCGCCATGCTTGAAGCTTCCTTAAGAAAAGCGGAACTTGTTCCCCCCAGGCCGGACAGCGGCCCTTCCCTGACTGCCCGGCAGGCGGACGGCTCCCTGGGAGCTTATGGGCTTATCCCTACCACCGCCGCCGGTCACGCGGGCACAATAACCGAAGCCCTGATTGATGAAATTCGCTCCGGCCTTGTTTCCGGCGGAGACCGGCAAAACACCCCGGGAAAAACAGCGCCTTTTCACCTGATTATCACCGCCGGGGGGGACGGGACAAGCCGTGAAGTCCAGGCCGCGCTGTTTTCTGCCCCGGCCCTGGTCCGTTCAAACTGCGCCGTCCTCCGTCTGCCTATGGGAACCGGGAATGACGGCGCCGACGCGCCGGAACTGGACCGCGCGCTGGAACTCCTCATTGCCCCGGCCTATATTCACTGGGCCGGAGCCCTGCGGCTCACCACCGCCGCGCCGGGAAAGGGGCCGTTTTTGGCGTTTAATATTCTTTCCATAGGGCTTGACGCCTTTGTTACCCACATGACCAATAGAATGAAGGGGCGGCTTCCCGGAGATTCCTACAAGCTCTGGGTGGATATTGCCGCCCTCTTATACGACAGGATTTACCGGGTGGGCCCCATGGATCTGCGGTTCTTTGACCCGGAAGGCCGGGAACAGCAGGCCTTCCGGGAGAAGGTGCTGCTTCTTGCGGTGGGGGAAAGCGGCCGCCGGACCTACGGCTCCCGGAAGAAAATTCTCCCCGACGACCGGAATGTCTGTCTGCTGCGGCAAATGTCCCTTTGGCGGAAAATGGCCCTGAAAGACCTGTTTAACAGCGGTACTCATGTGGACAAGCCGGAAGCCCGGCTGTTTAACGCGGGACGGGTGGAATTCCGGGGAGAATACCCCATTCTTGCCCAGATGGACGGCGAAACAGTGCTGCTCGGGCCTGAAGATTTCCCCGGAACCATAGAAGTGATCGAAAAGGTCATCCCCGTATTGAAGCCGCAGTGCGTATAATTGACAAGATACCGGCGGTATTATACCATATTTTATAAGAATAAGGGGTTAAAGAGGCTCTGGATGACCAGTAATTTATTTGAAATTGCAAAAAAAATCCGGGAAATTCTTACCGAAAAGGCGCTACGAGAAGGCAGGCAGTCTTCAATGTCCGCGGCAAAATACCTTGCCGCCTATCTTGAGGCAAACCCCGCAAAACAGAACGAGATCCTCAGAAAAGAAACCCT
The DNA here is from genome assembly GCA_031266635.1 of Treponema sp. GTDB lineage: Bacteria > Spirochaetota > Spirochaetia > Treponematales > Breznakiellaceae > JAISAN01. The sequence goes on from JAISAN010000207.1 coordinate 11,697, forward strand.
CGAAGGTATGATGGAGGATATAAAAAATTCCGGCTTTTTTAAGCCCGAAAAATATCCCCTTTTGGAAAAAATAATCACCAAGGTCGGCGGGTATAATAACGATCCCTTTTCCTATAATGACTGCCTTACCGATGAAGAAAAGCAGGCCCTGCATATTAACGCCGAAAATAAGGTTTCCCGGGAAATGGTGGATTGTATGAGTGAAGCCGGGATATCCCAGACAGAACCCCGGAACATCATCCCGGTAATCTACTATATGAATTATTTTACCGTGGGCAGAAAATATAAATTGCTTGAATTTAAAGCCCGGGGCGTTCAAAAGGTAAAAATTGTCAATGTGGGCGGCGATCTTGATTGCAAGGTTATTGAGGGCCATGAGCGGGTTTTCCCCCTGGCCTCCGTTCCCCTTCTTCCGCTGCCGGAATGTGACGCCCCCTATTGCCGCTGTGAATACGCCCCCTGCGACGACTAATCCGGGTAAAAAGCAGCCGCAAGCCTAATATTTTTCTTTAATCTCCACCCGGTCAATTCCTCCGGTAGATTTTAGTGAACTGGCAAGATCGTTAATATCCGTAACATCAGGTATGCTGATCAGAAGCCGAAGCTGGGAACCCTTGCCCTTGCTGGTTCCCTCGTTGACGTCCATTGATTGGGATCGGATGCCGAAATTTTTGAGAATTTCTATGGCCCTGCGGGCGTCGGGGCTTGATTGTTTGTAATGCAGTTCCAGAATCTTGTTCCGTTCCGAGGGGAAAAAGCGTTTTTCCAGGATGTCCAGGGCAAAAAGGGTAACGAGGCTGATAAGTTCCGCCGCCGCCGCTGCGATGAACATTCCCGCCCCGATGGCAAGGCCCACCGCGGCGATAAGCCAGAGCGACGCCGCGGTAGTAAGCCCCCGGATATTGTTTCCCAGCCGGAGGATGGCGCCGGTACCGAGGAACCCAATGCCCGAAACAACCTGGGCGGCGATTCTGCCGGGATCGCCGGTGGCAATAAATTGCTGGGGAAGCCAGATCGAAAGGAGCATCAGCAGGGTCGCCCCGACGGCAATGAGAATATGGGTCCGCAGACCCGCCACCTGGCGGCGGCTTGCCCGTTCAAAACCGATAATGGCTCCCGCAAGAAAGCCAAGACCCAGGCGGATAAGCATATCTATTTCGTTTATGGAGGCGGCGTGTTCCATAATATTTAACTATAATTCTCTTAAAGCCTGGCCGTCAAATTATGTATCAGCTCTTCAAAACGGCGTTCCTCTTCCCGGGCTATCTTGATAAAAAAATTATCCTCCAGCTTGCCCACCACCTTTTCCATTTCATCGTGGTTCCGGTAGGTGATGTTCCTGAAGGGGTTGTCAAAATCTTTGGCCCTGGTGATATACACCTGGCCGGTAATCCAGCGCCGGGTTTCCAGGGTGATTTCCAGTTCCCGTTGAAAATCGGCCTGATCGATGGGCCTGCTCCCTTTGCGGATAAGCTCCAGAATTGCCCAGGCGTGCCGGGCCTTGTCCAGGGGGTATTCGGTAAACCATGTTTCATAGGCCCCGTGTATGGCCTCCCAGGTACTGATCCGTTCCTCCCGGATTCCCTGCCGCAAGGCGTCAACCCGGAAGGCGGGGACAATTTGCCCCCCGCAGTTTACCCAGTTTCGGACCCGTTCCCCCGGCCCGGCGCTTTCCAGCAGGGCGGGAAGATCGGCAAATTTCAGGTCCCGCCGGGAGTCAAGGAAAAGGGCCAGGGTTTTACCCGCGTAGAAACGCAGCATCCGGCGGTAGGCGGCCAGGGCTTTTTGGGGCTTTAAGAGCACCGCGCCCCGTTTGTTCCGCTCAAGCCCCCGGACAGACAGTTCCGGGATGCTCGGCCTCGTTCCGGTCCCCGCTGATAATCCCGCTTCGGTGAACCATTTTTCCAGGAGCCCAATGGCGGAAATTATCTCCTCCACCGTATCCGGGGCAAGATAATCCGTTTCAATGCGCTGGATTTTTATTTTCCGTTTATCCCGGCCCGCGGCCTTCCACGCGTTTCGCTCCAGGGCAAAGAGGTTGTGCATCCAGAAATAGGCGGGCATCACCTCCAGCCGGTCTTTCAGGATATTGTTACTCAGCATGGAGAAGGGGAGGGGGATATTCATTTCCGAAGGGTAATTCCCCTTGGCAAGGAGTACAAAACTGGCAAAACGGCTTGAGTGTTTTGCCGTTACCGCCAGACCGGGCCAAAACCCTCTGCCCGCCCGGAATTCCCCGTCGTTGGCCCGGCTGTTGTGGTTGGAACCAATGGTAGCCCCCGCCGCGATATTGGAAAGCCCCTGGATCATGGTGGCGATGAGGAAGGAATTGTTGTGGTGCTGTTCATGGAACGGAAAGATCAGGTTGTTGAGGAGTTCACAGCAGGAGACGGTGGAATTATCCCCCAAAACTGAATGGATGAGCCGGGCCCCGTATTTCAGGCTGCAGTTCCGGCCCATGTAAAAACGTACCGCCTTGATCCCGTAAAAAGCGCGGCAGCCGTAACCCACAATGCCGTTGACCATCTCCACCCCCTCGCCAATTTGGCTTGGCTCATCCTGTGATGAATGGATGGTAAGGTTTTTGAGTTTATTGGCCCCCTTAATATAGGCGTAGTTTCCCACTATCGTATCTTTGATGATCAAACAGCTTTTGATCACCGAGCAGGAACCGATGGTTCCATAGGTTCCCCGTTTTCCGCCGTATGTTTCCTGGGTTATTTTTTCCAGCTTATCCGTTAATCCCTCGTCGTCCCGGTAACAGGCCCAGAGAAAAGCGTCCGAAGGGATCATGTCCTGGAAAGGAAGAATCGATCGCCCCCCGTTTTCGTTCATCACATCAATCCCGATCCGGACCTCCTCATCTTCCCCCTCCTTGAGTACCCCGTTGCCGAATTTCGCGTGGTTGGTGGTCTGCATTTCATCGATCCGGGAGAGGATGCAGGAATCTCCGATGATATAATGGGAGATATAGGTACAATCCTGGACGGCGCAGTCGTTTCCAATGTCGCAGGAGATAATCGTACTGTTACGGATGCCTGTGGGGACGCAAAAATCGTGGTATTTCAACAGGACATCGTGAAGGGTTCCCAGGCGGATCAGGCCGTAGAAGTTTGAATTCCGGATCAGGCCGGGCTTAAAGGGATCGGAAACAAAAAAATTGTCCCAGTTGGAACAATGATTATCGTTTTTTATTAATTGGTCTATTTCAGGGGCCGTGAGTCTCCGCCACGGCCGGCTGTTTTCCCCCGCCTCCGGGGTCTGCTGCTGGTTTCTCCGCCAATATTCATCTTCCCCGGGCGGCAAATATTCGGCGGGGATAAAATCATAACCGTACCGGTCTGAAGGCAATACATAAATTTTCTGCATATCCGCATCCTCTGTTGAACACTGGCAGCCTGTGGGCAGCCTGCTAGGGCCGCTCCCGGAATCCCGGCCGCGTTTTTGGCGCTTCTCCCGCTTTCTTTTTCAGAACCTTCAGAATCCGCTGAAAGCCGGATCCGTTTTTTTTTAACTCCCGGGACCCCCGGGTGATTTTACAGAGAGACAGTCCCAGGGTTTTCGCTATTTCCCGCTGGGGGATATTGCTGTCCAGGGCCTTGACCAAAGCCCAGCGGGCGGCAATATCCGCCGTTTCCGCCGGGGTCAGCAGGCAGCGCAAAAAAGATTCAATGAGGGCGCTGTCCCGGATTGCCGCAAGGGTTTTTGCCATTTCGGCAAGATTTTCCTGTACCCTGGGATCATCAATAGTCATATCGATCAAAAATTATACCATTTTTTCTAATCCGGTAATAGCCGCCGGGATGGTTTTTGATCTTTTTGTCCAAAACCGGCGGTAAAACTCGCCCCGGTTCCCATAATTATCGTAAAAAACTACTACAATTTGAAATATTCTTGTTGATGAGAGACAAAAAGTAAGTAATTGTTAAGTATGGGAAGGAAGAGATGAAAAAAAAGTTTTATAGGAGGAGCTTGAGGCAATTTTAAATGTAATATTTTGAGATTGACTCGTTTTTCAAAACTAACCGGGCTTTGAAAAAGGCTCTATATAAAAATAATTTAAAAACAATTTAAAAATACCATGTCGATTTTCCTGGATTAACCCCCGCGGCAGCCTTGCGGGGGTTAATCCCTTAGTACGATATTACTATTGCCGCATATAAAAAACAAGAGTATAGTAAGCCAGTTGAAAATCCTGATCTTAAGTCCGTCGAACTACCCGGTAAGTAAACCGGGTTCTTCATTCGTCCAAAAGGGGAGTTGGCCGCAGCTTATCAGTCATGACAAAAAATCTAACCGTTGGAAATCCCGCTTTATTGATCCTTTCTTTTGCCGTTCCCCTGTTGATTGGAAATCTTTTTCAGCAGTTTTACAATATGGCCGACGCCATTATTGTGGGCCGGACTATCGGCATGAACGCCCTGGCCGCGGTAGGCTGTACCGGGAGCATCAATTTTCTCGTCCTTGGTTTTATGATGGGCTTTACCCAGGGGGCGGCGATTATCACTTCCCAGCGTTTCGGGGCCGGTGACGAGCGGGGAATCCGGGTAAGTTTCGCGGTAAGTATCCTGCTGGGGGTCTTGATAAGCGTAGTTTTGATGGCCGTCAGCATCAGTACCGCAAAACCGCTCCTCAGATTTCTCAGAACCCCCGCCGAAATTCTTGACGCCGCCTATAGCTATATCATCATTATCTATTGGGGCATCCCCGCGGCCCTGCTTTTTAACATCCTGGCAAATATTATGCGTTCCGTGGGGGATAGCCATACCCCCCTGATTTTTCTGGTCATCGCCTGCGGGATCAACATCGTCCTGGATCTGGTGTTTATCCTGGTTTTTCATGCCGGGGTGGAGGGCGCGGCCTGGGCCACCGTGATAGCCCAGCTTGTTTCGGGGCTCCTCTGCATCCCGGTGATCCTGAAAAAGCTCCCGATCCTGCGAATTCGCCGGGAAGACTGGAAATTCAGTGCCGGAGAAGTCTGGGCCCATTTCAAAATGGCCCTGCCCGTGGGTTTCCAGATGAGCATAATTGCCCTGGGGATCGTGGCGGTTTCTTTTGCCCTGAACAAGCTGGGAACCACCTCGGTGGCGGCTTTTACCGCGGCCCAGAAGATCGACCAGCTGGCGGGAATGCCCCTGGGTTCTTTCGGCCTGGCGATGACCACCTATTCGGCCCAGAATTACGGCGCCCGGAAAATTGGCCGGATCCGCAAGGGGGTGTTCCAGTGCTCCCTCATGTCCTGTTCTTTCAGTATTTTTATGGGTCTGGTTTTTCTGTTTTTTGGCCGCCCCCTGGCCGCCATTTTCCTGGGCCGGGAATCGGAGGAGGCCCTTTCTATGGCTTATTCCTACCTCCTGATCAACGGCTCGTGTTATCTGCCGCTGTCCCTGCTGTTTATTTTCCGCCAGACCCTCCAGGGGTTGGGGGACAGTTTGACCCCAACGGCCGCGGGGATTATGGAATTGATGATGCGGACCTTTGCCGCGATTATTCTGGGGGAATATTTTGGGTTTACCGGGATCTGTTTTTCCAGCCCCCTGGCCTGGCTTGGGGCCATGATCCCCCTGACCACCGCCATCATCCTGACCATGAAGAAGCTGGAACGGAAATT
>JAISAN010000063.1 GCA_031266635.1 Treponema sp.
GGTCCGGTAAAATTTATAAGGAGTATAAAGAAAAGTATGAACGACATGAACAGGAGCCCCCTTGCTGAATACCTTTCCCGTACTTCGCCGGAGAAGGTGAATCCCGGTTTTCTTGCCTACCTCTGTAATTTGCAGGAGGTTGCCGGGGTCAGCCCGGAAATTGCTTTTTCCATTGTCCGGGAGCTGGAAAACCAGCGGAAGCGGATTAAGCTTATCGCCAGTGAAAACTACTGTTCCCTGCCGGTCCAGCTCGCTATGGGCAACCTTCTGACCGATAAATACGCCGAGGGGATGCCGGGCCACCGTTTTTACGCGGGAAACGAAAATGTGGACGCCGTTGAGTCCCTGGCGGCGGCGGAGGCCCGGCGGCTTTTCGGCGCTGAATACGCCAATGTCCAGCCTCATTGCGGCGCGGATGCCAATATGCTGGCTTACTGGGCGATTATATCGACCCGCGTTGAGGCGCCGCTGCTTGAGAAATTCAAGGCGGCCAATGGGGGCGGGGAAACCAATCTCTACAAATTGAGCGATGCCCAGTGGAAGGAGCTCAAGGCGGCTATGGGGAACCAGCGGCTGCTGGGCCAGGACTACTATTCCGGCGGGCACCTGACCCACGGGTACCGCTACAATGTTTCGGGCCGGATGTTCGATATTTCCGGGTATACGGTTTCCCGGGAGACGGGCCTGCTTGATTATGATGAAATCGAAAAAATGGCCCTGGACATCAGGCCCCTGATCCTTCTGGCCGGGTATTCGGCTTATCCCCGGAAGATCAATTTTAAGCGGATGCGGGAAATCGCCGATAAGGCGGGGGCGGTGTTTATGGTGGATATGGCCCATTTCGCGGGGCTGGTGGCGGGAAAGGTTTTTACCGGGGATTATGATCCGGTGCCCCACGCCCATGTGGTTACCAGCACCACCCACAAGACCCTCCGGGGCCCCCGGGCGGGGCTGATTCTTTCCACCGCCGAATTCGCCGAGGCCCTGGACAAGGGCTGCCCCCTTACTATGGGCGGGCCCCTGCCCCATGTGATCGCCGCCAAGGCGGTGGCTTTCCGGGAGGCGGGAAAGCCGGAGTTCCGGGATTATGCGGCCCGGATCGTGGAAAACTGCCGGGCCCTGGCGGCTTCCTGTATGAAAAACGGCCTGGAGGTTCTTACCGGCGGTACGGATAACCACCTGATCCTGGTGAACGCCGGGAAGCTGGGGATTACGGGCCGCCAGGCGGAATCGGCCCTCCACGAGTGCTGCGTTACCCTGAATCGGAACAGCCTCCCCTTTGATCCCAACGGCCCCTGGTACACTTCGGGGCTGCGGATCGGGACCGCCGCGGCTACCACCCTGGGTATGGGGCAGGCGGAAATGGAGGAGATTGGCGCCCTTATCGCCCTGGTTCTCAAGGGAGTGTCCCAGGCCCCGGACGCCAAAAACCCGGCGAAAAAAAGCCGGGCCAAATACCTCATCGATCCCCAGGTGAAAGATGAAGTGGTAAACCGGGTGAAAACCCTGCTGGATCGTTTTCCGGTGTACCCGGAACTGGATCTGGATCTGCTGAAAAAATTTTTTGCGGAATGAGCGCGGGTTTTTATGGTTGAAAATGCTCCGGCCCTCCTGATCCTCGCGGCCCTGGTTATCAATTTTATTTTGCTGCTCATCATATTGCTCAAAAACAGCCGGGGGCCGGAGAATCATATTCAGCATAAACTGGTGGACTACGAAAACCGGCTGGAAAAAAACGAAGCGTCCATGCGGAACGAATTCGGGAAGAACCGGGAAGAGTTGACCCAGGTGTTTGTCAGTTTTTCCGGTATGCTGGACAATAAGCTCCGGGCGGTGGCGGAGTCGGTGGATAAGTCCGCCCGGGTGAACCGGGAGGAGCTGACGGGGTCCCTTAAATCGTTTGAGGAAAAATTCGCCGCCAATGTGAGGGAGTTTAACGAACTGCAAAAACAGAAATTCAACGAACTAACGGCCCGGCAGGACGCCCTTACCAGGGAAACGAGCCTTATATTTGAAAAGAACCGGGAAACGGTCGAAAAAAAATTAAACGATATTCAAACCGATAACAGCGCCAAACTGGAAAAAATGCGGGAGACGGTGGACGAAAAGCTCCACAAGACCCTGGAAACCCGGCTGGGCGAATCCTTTAAACTGGTGAGCGAGCGGCTTGAGCTGGTGCAGAAGGGGCTGGGGGAAATGCAGAGCCTGGCCAGCGGGGTAGGGGATTTGAAAAAAGTCCTCTCCAACGTCAAAACCAAGGGTGTCCTGGGGGAATACCAGCTCGGCGGAATTCTGGAGCAGATCCTCGCCCCGAACCAGTACGCCCAGAATGTCAAAACCAAGGAAGGAAGCGCCGAAAACGTTGAATTCGCGGTAAAGATTCCCAGCAAGGACGATTCCGCCAGAATCATCTGGCTGCCCATCGACGCGAAATTCCCCACCGAGGATTACGAGCGGCTCAACGCCGCCTACGACGAGGGTAACGCCGCCGATATTGAGCTGTGCCGGAAGGCGCTGGAAAAGCGGATCGCCTCTTTCGCAAAAGATATTAAAACCAAATATGTGGACCCCCCGAATACCACGGATTTCGCGATTTTGTTTTTGCCCTTTGAAGGTCTTTACGCCGAGGTGTTGCGGATACCCAACATCCTTGAATCCATGCAGCGGGATCACAAGATCATTATCACCGGGCCGACTACTATTTCCGCCCTGCTCAACAGTTTCCAGATCGGATTCCGCAGCCTGGCGGTGGAAAAACGGACCAGCGAAATCTGGGATATTCTGGGGGCGGTGCGGACCGAATTCGGCAAATTCGGCGATGTGCTTGCCAAAACCAAGCAAAAACTGGATCAGGCCAGCAAGGAAATCGACAACGCGGGAACCCGTTCCCGGGCCATTGAGAAGAGGCTCCGGGATGTGCAGACCCTGCCGGAAGCGGCGGCCCGGAAGCTGTTGGGCGATGATCCGGCCGATGCCCCGGACGAACCGGATGAGGATGGGGATGATGAAACCTGAAAAGACGGCGGAGGCCTTTATCGCCGGGGCGGAGCGGATTATCAAGGGGAAAAAGGAATTTCTTGAATTCCTTACCGCGGCGATCCTCGCCAAAGGCCATGTGTTGATTGAGGATAATCCGGGGCTGGGAAAGACCACGGTGGCGAAAACCGCGGCCCGCCTTATCGACGGCGGCAGGCGGGGCCTCCTGTTCAAGCGGATTCAGTTTACCCCGGACCTTTTGCCCTACGACATTACCGGGGTGGACGTGTTTGACCCCAAAAGCCGCAGTTTCCGCTTTGTTCCCGGCCCCGTCCTGGCCAACATCGTCCTGGCGGACGAAATTAACCGGACCACCCCCAAGGTTCAGTCCGCCCTGCTGGAAGTGATGGCGGAGCGGCAGGTAACCATAGGGCAGGCCACCCACCGGCCCCCGGAGCCGTTTTTCGTTATCGCCACGGAAAATCCTATTGAAAGCGAGGGAACTTTCCCCCTCCCCGCGGCCCAGCTTGACCGTTTTATGATGCGCCTCTCCCTGGGTTACCCCAGCCGGGAAGCGGAGCTTGCCAT
>JAISAN010000045.1 GCA_031266635.1 Treponema sp.
GCCATTTCAGTCCCGTAATGCTGTTCCAGAATATCCCGCAGGGCAAACTGAAAAAGCCGGTATGTTTCAATACGGGTAGAGGGGCCCAAATGCGGACGGGCAACCTGCATATCCGCACCAACTGTTTCATCCCAGGAAAATTGGTATTTTCTTGTACTTTTTTTGACCATATTTTAGCCCTCCTATACCGGCCCTGAAACAAACCGGGTTCCGGACAAAACCCGGCGCCAATCTCAAAACCGCCTCTATATTATAATATAAACAAAATCCTGTGAACTGCCGGGCAGGCAGGCCTTGCGAGGCGGGGGCTTCCCGGATATACTCACGGTACATGACCGATTTTGTCCACCTCCACGTCCATTCCGATTATTCCCTTCTGGACGGCGCCGCCTCGGTGAAAGACCTGGCGAAAAGGGCCCGAACCCTGGGGATGAAACACCTGGCCATTACCGACCACGGGAATATGTTCGGGATCATCGACTTTATGAACGCCTGCCTGGGGGACAAGGATCATCCCGAAGAGTACCCCATCCATCCTATTATCGGCAACGAATTCTACATGGCCCCCCATTCCCGGCTTGAGAAAAGCGGCGCCGAAACGGGGAACAAATACTACCACCTGATCCTTCTGGCCGCCACGCTGGAGGGGTATCAGAACCTCCTCAAGCTCTCCTCCTTTGCCTATACCGAGGGGTTTTATTACAAGCCCCGGATTGACGAGGAACTGCTGGTCCAATACCACCGGGGGCTCATCGGCCTTTCCGCCTGCGTGGCAGGGGAAATTCCCAGCCTCATCCTGGAAGGGAAAATCGAGGCGGCGGAAAAACGGGCCCGGTGGTTCCGGGACCTCCTGGGGGACGACAACTTTTATCTGGAACTCCAGGATCACGGCCTCCGGGAGCAAAAAGAGGCGAACCGGGTTCTTTTGGAATTGTCCAAACGGACCGGCATTCCCCTGGCGGCCACCAACGATATTCACTACCTGGAGCGGGAAGACGCGATGGCCCAGGACATTCTCCTCTGCGTCGCTACCAACAAAAAACGGACCGATGTAAAACGGCTGCGTTTTGAAGGTTCCGAGTTCTACTTCAAATCCGGGGACGAAATGGCCGCCCTCTTCCCTGACTGCCCGGAGGCGATTGCCAATACGGTCCGTATAGCCGAGCGGTGCCTGATGGAAATACCGGTAGTGAAAACCAAAGACCTGCCCCAGTATCTTCCCGAATTCGAGATCCCCGAAGGTTTCGCCGGCGCCGCGGCCTATCTCCGCCACCTGACCCTGGAGGGGCTGGAAAAGCGGTATCCGGGCCTTCCCGGCGGCGTAAAGGAACGGGCGGAGTATGAACTGGGCGTGATCATCGAGATGAATTTTACCGGTTACTTCCTCATTGTGGCGGATTTTATCAACTGGGCCAAAGAACGGGGCATTTCGGTGGGGCCCGGCAGGGGTTCCGGCGCGGGTTCCATTGTGGCCTACGCCCTGCGGATCACCGATATTGATCCCCTCAAATATAATCTCCTCTTTGAACGGTTCCTCAATCCTGAACGGATCTCCATGCCCGACTTCGACGTGGACTTCTGTAATGAACGCCGGGAAGAGGTGATCAAATATGTAACCGGAAAATACGGCGAAAACCGGGTGGGGCAGATCATCACCTTTGGAACCCTCAAGGCCAAGGCGGTGATCAAGGATGTGGCCAGGGCCCTGGATATTCCCCTGGCGGATTCCACCATGATCGCCGACCTTATTCCCCCCCCGGAGGAACCCGCCAAACCCATGACCCTGAAGCGGGCTTTTGAGATGGAGCCCAAACTCCGGGAACTGGAGCAAAAGGAAGAGTACCGGGAACTGTTTGCCCTGGCCCGGAAGCTGGAGGGGAAAAAACGCCACGCCAGCATCCACGCCGCGGGGGTGGTGATCGGCAAGACCAACCTGACCGACTATGTGCCCCTCTACCGGGACCCCAGGAATGGGGGCATATCCACCCAGTTCAGCATGGGCTTTCTGGAGGAACGGGGGCTGGTAAAAATGGACTTTCTGGGCTTAAAGACCCTGGACCTTATCGGCCATACGGAAGACCTGATCCGCCAGAAGGGCGGGGACTACGCCAAGTTCAGCATCGAGGATATTGACGAACAGGACAAAGCGGCCTTCGCCATGCTGGGGGAAGGGAAAAGCGAGTGTATCTTCCAGTTTGAATCCGAGGGGATGCAGAACGTCCTGAAACAGGCGAAGCCCAACAGCATCGGCGAGCTTACCGCCCTGACCAGCCTCTACCGGCCGGGACCCATGCAGTATATCCCCCAGTTTATCCAATCCAAATGGGGCCGTCAGAAGATCGCCTACCCCGACCCCTGCCTGGAGGACATTCTCAAGGAAACCTACGGCGTTATTGTGTACCAGGAACAGGTTATGCAGGTGGCCCAGCGGATCGCCGGGTACACGCCGGGACAGGCGGATATGCTCCGCCGGGCCATGGGAAAAAAGAAGCCGGAGATCATCGCCAAAGAAAAAGGGCCCTTTATCGCCGGGGCACTGAAACAGGGTTTTTCGGAAGCCGACGCGGACCGGATTTACGAGATCCTGGCCCCCTTTGCCGGGTACGGCTTTAACAAGAGCCACGCCGCCGCCTATTCGATTCTGTCATTCAGGACCGCCTGGCTCAAGGCCCATTTCCCCGAGGAATTTATGGCGGCGAACCTCTCCAACGAAATAAACAGTACCGACAAGGAAAAACTCCCCGAATATATTGATGTGACCAAGCGGATGGGTATTCCCCTGGATCCCCCGGACATCAACCGCTCAGGCCGCCTTTTTACCGTTGTGGAAGGCCGGATCGTCTACGGCCTTAAAGCCATCAAGGGTATCGGGGACAGGCCCGCGGAGGAAATTGTGGCCTGCCGGAAAACCGGCCCCTACCGGGACTTTATTGATTTCCTTAACCGGGTGGACATCAAGACGGTGGGGAAAAAAGTGATAGAACTCCTCATCCAGACCGGGGCCTTCGATCAGTTTGACGGCGCGGGCCAGAACCGGGATATTCTGGCGGGAAACCTGGAAGCGGCGGTGAATTACGTCCAGAACATCAAGGAAGACAAAAAAAACGGCCAGTCCCTGTTTGGCGATACGGAGGAAAAGGAATACCCCGATTTTGTGTTCAAGGATTTTCCCAAAATCAGCCGGGACCAGTGGCTGGAACTGGAAAAGGAACTTTTGGGCTACTACGCTTCGGGCCACCCCATGGACGAGCACCGGGATACCTGGAAATACGCGGCGGACCTGGATCTATCCCAACTGGACAAGGCGGACAAAACCCCGGACGGAACCTATACTGTGGTGGGAATCCTCAAAACCCTGCGGACCCACCGGGACAAAAAGGGAAACGAAATGGCCTTTGGAACCCTGCAGGATTACCGGGGAGAAATCGACCTGGTGTTTTTTGCCTCCACCTGGGAGGGCTGTAAAGAGAAAGTACAAATTGATGAAATAATCGCCCTCAAGGGCAGGATAGACCGGACCGGGGATTCCCAAAAGCGGAGCAAACCCAGCCTGAAAGTTTCCAGTATCCCGGATCTGAACCGGCTGGCAAAAACCGCGGCCCGGACCGCGGCCTCCGCCTCGGCGCAAAGCCCTGCGTCCCCCCCCTCAAGCCCGGCAGCGGTGGAAAAACCCCGGCCGGCCATCCACATCAGGCTGGACCGGGACGCCGCGGAACAGGAAGAACGGCTTTATCCGCTGCGGGACTACCTGGCGGGAAACCCCGGCTCCTGTTCGGTCTACATCCATATTCCCCTCTCCCGGGGCGAAACGGTGATCCGTACCATCACCCAAACCGGGGGCCTGTCCTATTCCGGCGGCGATCTGGCCCACTGCGCCGGGGTTGCGGAGGTCTGGGAGGAACATTCCGATGGCGGATGAAATTTTTTGTATGATTGGCGGAAAATTCGCCGTCAACCCGGCGGCGGAGCTTCTGATCAAACTCCCTGTTTAGATGTTTCTCCGGGAACTGGGCGGGCCGGTAAGTGATGTCCGGGGGGCGGGCCCCGCGGCGGTCCGCGCCCTTGCGGGGGCGGGAATACGCAGCGTGGCGGCCCTTCTCTGCCATTATCCCCGGACATGGGAAGACCGGAGCCGCCTGACGCCCATCGGGGAATTCCGCCGGGCCCCGGTAAACACCCTGATCCGGGTTATCGCTCACGACTGGATAGGCTTTGGCCGCATGAGGACCCTGAAGGTCCACATTGAAGATGAAAGCGGCCGGGCGGTTCTGGTTTGCTTCAACCGCCCCTTTCTGGAAAAACAGCTAATTGCCGGGAACCGCTACCGCCTTTGGGGCCGCTTTGTTTACAAGTACGGCGAAATCCAGTCCTCCAGCTTTGACTTTGAAGCGCTGGACGGCAGTGATCCGGCGGCGGCTGAAACCGGCGGCCCGCCGTTCCGGGCGGGGACGGCCGGCCGCTTTGGCCGGATTCTGCCCATTTACCCCCTGAGCGGCGGCCTGAAACAGGCCTGGCTCCGGCGGCTTACCGGCGCGGCGCTGGAGCAGTACGCGCAAGCCCTGGATGACGAACTCCCCCCGGAAATCATCCGGCGGGAGGGGCTTTTCCCCAAAGCCCAGGCGCTCCGGTTTATCCATTTCCCCCCCGCTATGGCCGATCTGGACAGGGCCCGGAAAACTCTTATTCAGGAGGAACTATTTTACCTGGAGGTGATAGTCGGCAGGCGGGCGCTGGAACGGAAAAAAAACGTGTCAGGGTTCCAGCCGCCCCAATCCGCCGCTTCCCGTTCCGCCGCAAGCTCCCTGCAGGCCCGCCTTCTGGAACGGCTGCCCTTCAGCCTTACCCCCGGTCAAACCGAGGCGGCGGCGGAGATTAGCCGGGACATGGACAGCCCCTACCCTATGGCGCGGCTCCTCCAGGGGGACGTGGGTTCCGGGAAAACCCTGGTAGCTTTCCTCGCGGCCCTGCGGGCGGTGGACCACGACTCGGAGGACCGCGGCTCGGAGCCGCTCCGCGGCCAGGCGGCGATCATGGCCCCCACGGAACTTCTGGCCCGGCAGCATGCGGAAAACGCCGCCCGGCTTCTTGAACCCCTGGGGATACGGCCCTGTTTTCTCACAGGAAACATCCGGGCCGCGGGCCGGAAGGCGCTGCTGAAAAACCTGGCTGCGGGGGACATTGACATTGTTATCGGAACCCATGCCCTCTTTTCCCGGGATGTGGTTTATAACAATCTGCGGCTTGTGGTGGTGGACGAACAGCACCGCTTTGGGGTTACCCAGCGTTCCCTGATTATGGCAAAGGGCCAGTCTTCAAGAGTGTCCCCCGGGACACCGGATCTCCTGATGATGAGCGCAACGCCTATTCCCCGAACCCTGGCCCTCACGGTGTTCGGCGATTTGGACGTGTCGGTGATCCGGGATATGCCCCCCGGCAGAAAGCCGGTGAAGACCCATCTGGCCCGGGAATCCAACGAAGGAAAGGTCTACGATTTTGTGCGGAAAGAACTGGCCGCCGGACACCAGGCCTATTTTGTCTACCCCCTCATTGGCGATACGGAAGACGAAGCGCCGGAAGAGGCGGGTCTTTCCCGGGAACACGGCGCCGGCGGTCTCAAGGACGCGGTCTCTATGGCGGATCGGCTTTCCCGGCAGATTTTCCCCCGGTCCCCCACCGCCCTGATCCACTCAAAGGTAGAGGAAACGGAAAAGCAGCGGATCATGGAGGCCTTTCGCCGGGGGGACATCAAAATTCTCGCGGCCACCAGCGTAGTGGAAGTGGGAGTGGACGTACCCAACGCTACCTGCATGGTGGTGGAACACGCGGAACGCTTTGGCCTTTCGGCCCTGCACCAGCTCCGGGGCCGGGTGGGCCGGGGCCAGGATCAGGCATACTGTTTTCTGATATATTCCGGCGATCTTACCGAAGACGGTAAAACCCGGCTCAAGGTAATGCTGGAACATTCGGACGGCTTTGTCATTGCCGAAGAAGACCTGAAACTCCGGGGCCCCGGCCAAATTGCGGGGATTGAACAGTCCGGCTACCTCAGCCTGGGGATTGCCGATCCCGTCCGGGACGCGGCGGCGCTTGCCCAGGCCCGGAACGACGCCTTCGCCATTCTGGAACAGGACCCCGGCCTGCTCCTCCCGGAACACCGCCGCATAGCGGAGGTTCTGGAAAAAGCGCCGCCCTTTTCCGCGACGGAGTTTTAAGCCGCCGTACGAGGCGCGGGCAACCTGGACAGGCCCTGTTGAGAAGGTCTGCGCGCGCGGCCTTGCGCTTCTTTTTTTTCGCGGACTAAAGCAAAATCCCTCCTCCGCCCCGTTAAAAGGGTAAACCGGGACATCGACCCCGGCAGGAGAAATTGCCATGAACGTAAACCGGGAACTCAAAAACAGCGTCTTTACCACCCTCTTTAACGATGAAGACAAGGTCCGGGAACTCTACGCCGCCATCAAGGGTGTCGGCTACGACCCCAAGCTGCCGGTGGTCATCACCACCCTCCAGGACGTGCTGTACATGAACCAGATCAACGACCTCTCCTTTACCGCGGAGGAAAAGATGGCGCTCATCGTCGAACACCAGTCCAGCCTGAACCACAACATGCCCCTGCGAATTCTGATGTATATGTCCCGGGTGTATGAAAAGATAGTGGACCGTAAGTCCCTGTACAAGGACACCCTGGTAAAGATACCCCGGCCTGAGTTCATCGTCCTCTACAACGGCCTGGACGACACCCCGGACCGCTGGGAGGAGCGGCTGTCGCAAGCCTACATGGAAGTGGAAGGGAACCAGAAAATTTCTCTTGACTTAGTCGTTACGGTGTATAATATTAACAAAGGCCGGAACCCGGAACTGTTAAACCGGAGCGAGAACCTGGCCGGATATGCGGAGTTTGTGGCGCGGGTGCGGGAGCATGAGAAGGCCATGCCGCGGGACCAAGCGGTAACAGAGGCGGTCCGAAGCTGCATCCGGGAAGGCATCCTGGCTGGCTTTTTGGAAGAACACGGATCGGAGGTAATGAATATGCTGTTGGAAGAATGGAATTTGGACGAGGCGAAAGAGGTCTGGCTGGAAGAAGGCATGGAAAAAGGCGTAGAAATAGGCGTGGAAAAAGACCGGAATCAGATTCTGGAACTGATAGACCAGGGCTATACGACGGAACAGCTTAAGGCAAAGCTGACCGAAGGTCTTCAGAATCGGAGGTAGCCGGCCATGCAGCCTAACCCGGCGGTAACGGAGGCGGTCCGGAGCTGAGGATACCATCCCCATTTGTCCGCGAATGAACGCTCATTAACGCTAATGCGGCGCCTACCGGGGCGGAATAAAAAAGGGCCATGCAATGCATGACCCTTTGAGCTGAAAATTAACAGGCCTTAGAAGGAGTAATCAAAGATAATGGGAACGGAGAACACCGAGGCTTCTTTCGTCCCGTTGCGTTCGCCCATACTATACCCAATCCCGCCTTTGATGGAAGCGCCGCCAATGGTCTTCTTGAGCCACGCGCCGACGCTCCTGCGCTCCCCTGCCGGATATTCCCGCCAAAGACGGGCAGACGGGGGACATCCCGGGCGCTCATGTGCATGTTGAGTCTGCTTCCGCAGCCCCGCTTTGCGGGTCTACTACAGCAGGGAATTCCATATACATTCGACCGGTGACGCCCCCCGTCCGCCCGCTCTTGCCGCCGATAGGGGAAGGGTGGGCTTGGCGGTTCCTCCAAACGGCTCCCCGCGCCTGTGCGCTCCCCGTGAAAAAAGTCTCTCGGATGCCGCGAAAGCGGCTACCTTATGAACCCCGGACGGCCTTTTCTTTGCTAATTGCTCCTCATTGTTCCCTGGATTCGGTGGCAGGCACACTTTTTCTGAGGATACCGTCCCCATTTGTCCGCGAATGAACGCTCATTAACGCTAATGCGGCGCCTACCGGGGCGGAATAAAAAAGGGCCATGCAATGCATGACCCTTTGAGCTAAAAATTAACAGGCCTTAGAAGGAGTAATCAAAGATAATGGGAACGGAGAACACCGAGGCTTGTTTCACCTCGTTGACTTCGCCCATACTATACCCAATCCCGCCTTTGATGGAAGCGCCGCCAATGGTCTTTTTGATCCATGCGCCGCCGCCGAATAGGTATCCGCTCTTCGTTAAAGTATCGCCATCCTTATTGGTGTTTTCTCCGATGAGATTATAGCCCAGATCCAGGCCGACAGTGGCAAAGCCCAGGTTATAGGAAGGCCAGAGATGGGCATTGAGGTTGAGGCCAATATTAAGCTCAGCATCAGTATCATCATTTTTCGAGCCACCTCCAAACAGAGCGTCCA
>JAISAN010000241.1 GCA_031266635.1 Treponema sp.
CTTTGGAGGCCGGGTATGACCTCCTGGGCCGGCGGACATCGTTAAAGACGCCGGACATGGGATTAAAGAAATACGGCTACGACGAAGCGGGAAACCTGGTATGGGAAGAAGACGAGGTACTGCGGAAAGAAGGGGTGAAGATAAACTATGTCTACGACGGACTTAACCGGCTGCGGGAGGTCGTCCTGCCCCGGCGGAAGGACCAGCGGGTCAACACCAATACGGTATACGAATACGGGGAACCGGGGGCGGCGGGAAACGCGGCGAACCGGATAACGAAGATTGCCGATGAATCGGGGACGGTGGAATACGGCTACGGGAAACTGGGACAGACGGACTATGAAAAACGGGTGATCTACAGCCTGAACACGAGCCGGGTAGACCGGGAAGTGTCGGGGGTGATGGAATACCTGAGCGATTATCTTGGCCGGATGGAACGGATAAAGTACCCCGACGGGGAAGAAGTAAGCTATTATTATGACAACGGGGGCCAGATACAGAAGGTACAGGGGAAGAAGCCCTATTACACGGAACCGTATGAGTATGTGAAAGACATCGGGTATGACGAATACGGGCAGCGGATATATATAGAATACGGGAACGGGGTACAAACCCGATACACCTATGACCCGCTGAGGCGGTGGCTGAGAGCGATAGAGACGACGGGGGAAGGGCAGGTATACCAGTACATAAATTATGAGTTTGACAATGAAAACAATTTTTAATTTGTTAATGATTCCAGTATTTATTGCGGTTGGCTGCTTGTGGTTATATACTTTGATTAGGTATATTATTAGGTATATTATTACTTTTAATAAATTTATTAGCTATCTTTTTAGCATTGACGACAAAGAGACCTTGCGAAAAATAGGAGGAATGAATGCATTGGAACAGAGGACTTTTGCAAATGTGCCATTTACAAAAGTGCATAAAATATTACAAGAAAAATATAAGATAACAAAAAATGAAAGCTATTATCATTTTGACAAACAGTATTTACAACTTTTAAAAAGAATAGCGTTTTTCACTGTTTTGCTGTTTATGTTATATGTGGTTTATCATATAGTGCCATATGGGTTTTCTGATTGACTGTACAACGAAGTGTCAACGTAAGCGTACAGGTGACAGGCACCAAATTTCCGAAAATTTTTACCATTTGCAATGATGCTTCACTTTTCAAACAAGCAAGGTACAATACCCCGGGAACCCGAAGTGGGGGTGACGGAATAAAAACGCTGAGGCGTTTTTATGGAGCCAGGGGGAGCAGCGTAAATAAATGGTCGCCGCAAAGGCCGGTAAAACGGACGCTTTTTATGCATGTGCTCCCCCTCATGATAAGGGGAGATTGTTTTGGTTGTACGGGTGAGGGGCGGAATTTTTGCCGCGGCCGGATGCAATGCGGCCTATTGTATATTGCTGTGTCTTGTTGTAATCTTGAATTATTCCGGGAGTTGAAATTTTGGAAAAATCCCCGCGGCTTCTTTTAGAGCCCTCTGGGTTTAAAAGAAGGCCCGCGGAAAATTGGAGGAGTAAATGAAAAAAAAGATGATTTGCCGGTTCCTGGTGGTTTTGGCGGTTTTTGTTTCCGTTCAGCCGACGCTTTTTGCGGTGGGGAAGAAGGACGCGGCCCGGGCCGCGAATCCGCCGCGTACCATATTGATCGCCGCGGCGGCGAGCCTTGAATATGCCTATGTACAGGCGCTTATCCCCCGGTTCCGGGAAAAGTATCCCTGGATCACCGTGGAGGGAACTTATGACAGTTCCGGTAAACTCCAGACCCAGATTGAGCAGGGCCTTGAGGCGGATGTTTTTATGTCCGCGGCGGTCCGGCAGATGGACGCCCTGGCGGATCAGGGGCTGGTGGTAAAGGATTCGATCCTGCCCCTGCTGGAAAATAAAATTGTCCTGATTAAACCCGCGGGAACTTCCACGGCGGTAAGCGGGTTTGAGAACGCCGCCCAGGCCAGGGTGATTGCCCTGGGGGACCCTGCCAGTGTGCCCGCGGGGCAGTACGCCAGGGAAGTTTTTACCAGCCTGGGTAACTGGGCCGCGGTGGAGGCCAGGGCCAGTTTCGGGACCAATGTAACCGAAGTGCTGAACTGGGTAGGGGAGGGCAGCGCCGAGGTGGGGGTGGTTTACGCCACCGATGCGGCGGTTACCAATAAGGTTGAAATTATCGCCGAAGCCCCCGCTGGAAGTTTGTCCGCCCCGGTGATCTACCCGGTGGGGATTGTGGCCGCCTCCGCCCACCCGGAGGAAGCCCGGCTGTTTGTTGATTTTCTGGCCTCCGAAGAAGGGCTGGCGGTTTTCCGTTCCTACGGATTTTCGCCGAATCATTGACGGCCGCGCCGCTGAGGGGCTGATCCTGCTGTGATGAATCTGTCGCCGGTTCTTATCTCCCTAAAAACCGCGTCCGCGGCGATCCTGGTTACGTTTTTTCTGGGGCTTTTCGCCGCGGCCCTGGCTGCCGGAATCCGGCGCAGGGCGTGGAAGGTGATCCTCGACGGAATTCTCACCCTGCCCCTGGTGCTGCCCCCCACAGTGGCGGGCTTTTTCCTGCTGTATATCTTTGGCGTCCGGGGGCCGGTGGGGAAATTTTTTCTGGATTTTTTCAGCGTCAGGATCGCTTTTTCCTGGGGGGCCACGGTGCTGGCCGCCACGGCGATTTCATTCCCCCTGATGTACCGTTCCGCCCGGGGCGCTCTGGAGCAGGTTGATCCGAATCTTGTTTACGCGGCCCGGACCCTGGGCATGAGCGAATGGGCCATTTTCTTCAGGGTGAGCTTTCCTTCCGCCCTGCCGGGGATTGCCTCCGGCGCGGTTCTGGCCTTTGCCCGGGGGCTGGGGGAATTTGGCGCCACCGCCATGATTGCCGGTAACATCGCCGGCAAAACCCGGACCCTGCCCCTGGCGATTTATTCCGCGGTGGCTGCCGGGGACATGGACACGGCCTACGTTTATGTGCTGATCATCCTCCTGGTATCCTTTATCGTTGTGGCCCTGATGAACTGGTTTACCCTGCTGGAAAAGAAGCCGCCCCGGTGAAGGTTTCGATCCGCAAAAAGCTTTCCCGGACTTTTACCCTGGAGACGGAATTTGAAACCGGCGGCGGGACCGCGGGCTGTCTGGGTATTTTGGGGGCTTCGGGCTGCGGAAAAAGCATGACCCTAAAATGTATCGCCGGGATCGAAACCCCCGATGAGGGGTTTATCTCCGTAAACGGGCGGGTGCTTTTTGATTCGGCCCGGAAGATCAACCTGAAGCCCCAGGTCCGGCGGGTGGGCTATTTGTTTCAGAACTACGCTCTTTTTCCCCGAATGACGGCGCTGGAAAATATCATTGCCGGGCTGCCGGGCCGGGGGCGTGAAAAAAAACAAAAGGCCCTGGCCTGGATGCGGCGTTTCGGGCTTGAGGGGCTGGAAGACCGGTATCCCGCCATGCTTTCCGGGGGGCAGCAGCAGCGGACCGCCCTGGCGCGGCTCTTGATTGGCGGGCCCGAAGCCGTTCTGCTGGACGAACCCTTTTCCGCCCTGGATACGAATCTCCGGGAGCGGATGCAGATTCAGATGATGGATCTGCTGGAAGGCTGCGGGGATGTGATCTTCGTAACCCACAGCCGGGACGAGGTTTTCAAAATCTGCGGGGAACTTTTGCTCATGGACCAGGGGCGGGCGCTGAAAAAGGGGAAGACCCGGGAACTGTTCCGGGACCCCGGTCTGGTAACGGCGGCCCGGCTGACGGGCTGTAAAAATATCTCCCCGGTTGTGCGGACCGGGGAACGGGAAATTTTCGCCCGCCACTGGGGGCTGAGCCTCCGGACCGCCGCGCCGGTGGGAGACGCCGTCAGCCATGTGGGGATCCGGGCCCACGATTTTGTCCCCGCCGGGGGAGAACCCGGTAACCGGATCCGCATGGCGGTAAGCCGCCGTTCCGAAGAACCTTTTGAGGATGTGGTGATTTTTAGCAACGCTGCGGCCGGGGCGCCGGAAGAAGGGGGCGAAATTTGGTGGAAATACAGCAAATACCTGAACTATCACGGGGTTGAAGAACTGTATATCCCCCCCGAATCCCTGCTGTTATTGGAAAGCTA
>JAISAN010000106.1 GCA_031266635.1 Treponema sp.
TTCCCCACCGCGGGGCACCCCTGGTCCACGGACCCCGCCCATCAGGACCCCACGGACCGGAAACTTCTGAACCGGCGGGTCCGGCTTTACGGGGACGACATCGCCGCGGTTATCGCCGAAGACGAAGTGGCCGCGGGCCGGGCCCTGCGGGCCATCAAGGTTGAATATGAGGAATACCCCTTCATGCTCACCCCCGAAGAGGCGATGAAAGACGGCGCCCCCCTGATCCACGAAGGCTTCCCCCAAAACATCCTCAAACACACTTCCGTGACGGACGGCGATTTTGAGGCGGCCATTCAGGAAGAGGGGCTCATCAAAATAGAGGGGGTCTACGAAACTCCCATTGTCCAGCACTGCCACATTGAGGGGGTGGTGTCCTGGGCCTATATGGAAAACGGCCGGATTGTGGTGGTGGCCTCTACCCAGATCCCCCACATTGTCCGGCGCATCGTGGGCCAGGCCCTGGGGATTCCCTGGGGGAAGGTGCGGATCATAAAACCCTATATCGGCGGCGGTTTCGGCAACAAGCAGGACGCCCTCTACGAACCGTTAAATGCGTTTCTGACCGCCCAGGTGGGGGGCCGGCTGGTGAAGCTGGAACTGAGCCGGGAGGAGATTTTTTTCGGCACCCGGGTCCGGCACAGCGAAAAAATTTATCTGCGGTCCTGGCTCCGGCCCAACGGCCGCCTGGCGGCCCGCAGTTACACCGCGTATTCAAACCAGGGGGCCTACGGTTCCCACGGCCACGGCATCGCCGCCAAGGGGACCAACGTGTTCCGCCAGCTTTACCAGGATGAAAAGGCCCGGCAGGTTGACATCTACACGGTCTACACCAACACCGCCGCCGCCGGGGCCATGCGGGGCTACGGAACCCCCCAGGCGGTTTTTGCCGTGGAATCCCACATTGAGGACATTGCCCGCGCGCTCAACCTGGATCCCCTGGAAATCCGGTTTCTCAATCTTATGCCCGTGGGTTATGTCGATCCCTTTACCAAAAACGTGAACCGCTTTGATTCGTTTCATCAGTGCGTGGAAAAGGGCAAGGCCCATATCAAGTGGGATGAAAAACGGCGGCTCTATCAAAACCAGGCCGGGCCTGTCCGCCGGGGGGTGGGAATGTCCCTCTTCTGGTACAACACCGCGGTCTGGCCCATCTCGATTGAGATTTCCTCCTGCCGGATGGTCCTGAACCAGGACGGCAGTATTCAGGTACAACTGGGGGAAACGGAGATAGGCCAGGGGGCGGATACGGCCTTTACCCAAATGGCCGCCGACGCCCTGGGGATTCCCTGGCAGGATGTCCATGTGATAAGCACCCAGGACACGGACCTTACCCCCTTCGGTACCGGGGCCTACGGTTCCCGCCAGACCTATGTGAGCGGGCCGGCGATCCGTAACGCGGCACTGTTGTTAAAAGAGAAGATCCTCCGGTACGCCGCGGCGTACACCAAAACCCAGGCGGCGGAACTTGATATACAGGACGGAAACATCGTCCGCGCCGGGGAAAACAAAACGCTGGTCAGCCTGGCGGAACTGGCCACCGACACCCTCTACAACACCGAACAGGCGGAACACCTGACCGCCGAATCCACCACCCAGGTAAAAAGCAACGCCTTTAGTTTCGGCTGCGCCTTCGCGGAAGTGGAAGTGGATATTCCCCTGTGCAAGATCCGCCTCATCGACATGATTAACTGCCACGACTGCGGAAAACTGATCAACCCCCAGACTGCGGCGGGCCAGGTTCACGGCGGGATGAGCATGGCTATCGGCTTCGGCATGTATGAACAGATGCTCTACGATCCCAAAACCGGGAAGCTCCTCAACGGGAACCTGCTGGACTACAAGCTGGCCACCATCATGGATCATCCCCGGCTGGAGGCGTCCTTTGTCGAAAACTTCGAGCCCACCAGCCCCTTCGGAACCAAGGCCCTGGGGGAACCTCCCACGGTGCCGGGGGCGGCGGCGATCCGGAACGCGGTACTCCACGCCACGGGGGTGGCAATTAACCGGATACCCTTGACGCCGCACATTCTGTTTGAAGAGTTCAAGAAAGCGGGGCTGCTGTAATGTACGATATTGAAGCGTTGTATGAGGCGGAATCAATAGACCACGCGATAGAACTATTGGAGAAATACCCCGAGGCTCACATTATCGCCGGGGGAAGCGACGTGTTGATCGAAATCCGGGAAGGGAAGCTGGCGGGCTGTACGCTGGTGAGCATCCAGACCCTGGATGAACTGCGGGGGATCTCGCTGGAAACGGACGGGGCGATCCGTATCGGGCCCCTGAACAGTTTTTCCCATGTGGCCGCCGATCCGCTGATACAAAAACATCTGCCGGTTCTGGCCGAAGCGGTGGAAACCATAGGCGGGCCCCAGCTCCGCAACATCGGCACCATAGGGGGGAATGTCTGCAACGGGGTAACATCGGCGGACAGCGCCTCCACGCTGACGGCATACGAAGCGCTTATGGAATACCGGGGGCCCGGCGGGACGCGGCGTCTTCCCATTAGGGAACACTATGTGGGCGCGGGAAAAACAAGCCTCGCCCACGGGGAACTCCTTCAGGGGATCATCATTCCCAAAGAAAGTTACGAAAATTGTTTCGGGTTTTATATCAAATACGCCATGCGGAACGCGCTGGACATTGCCACCCTGGGATGTTCGGTCAACGTGCGGCTTTCGGGGGATAAAAAAACCATCGAGCGGATGCGGATCGCCTACGGGGTGGCGGGGCCGGTTCCCACGCGGGCTCCCGCCGCCGAAGAAGCCGCCAGGGGAAAGCCGGTGAGCGAAGAAACCGTCAAGGCCGCGGCAAAGGCCGCCCTGGGGGATGTGAACCCCCGGACAAGCTGGCGGGCCGCCAGGGAATTCCGCCTCCAGCTGGTGGAAGAACTGGCCCGGCGGGCCCTGCGGGAATCGATCCGGCGGGCGGGAGGACAACTATGATGCGGAAACTGGTACGGTGCAAAATCAACGGCCGGGACACGGAAACCGTGGTGGACGTGCGGGCCTCCCTGACGGATATGCTGCGAAACGAATACCGGCTGACCAGCGTAAAAAAAGGCTGCGAAGTGGGCGAATGCGGGGCCTGCAATGTGATTATCAACGGGGAATGTTTTAACTCCTGCATATACCTGGCGATCTGGGCGGACGGCAAGGAAATTACCACCACCGAAGGGCTTGTCAGCGCCGACGGAAAACTGTCGGCCATACAGCAGGCCTTCATCGACGAGGGGGCCGTGCAGTGCGGCTTCTGCACCCCCGGCTTTTTGTTAAGCGCCGCCGAAGCGGTGAATTCGGGAAAAGACTATTCCGACGACGAACTGCGGAAGGTCCTTTCCGGCCACCTCTGCCGCTGTACGGGATATGAACATATCTTCCGGGCGGTACGGAAACTTACCGCGCAGCAACAGAAGCCCTGACGGCGGGGCTCCTGTTATCTCAGCCGTTGATCATGACAAGCTCGTATTTCTGGCTGCCCAGTCCAAGGGCTTCCGCGTGGTCCAGAGTGTGTCTGCCGTTCCGCGATTCAATGCGCTGCCGCAGCGACGCGCTCCGCCGGGTATCCGACGCGTATATCTGATCCACGCAGGCCCGGTCCAGCGCCACCGGATCAAGGGAGGCCAGTATGCCGATGTCGTCCAGTTCAGGGGGCGCGGGATTGCTGGAACAATCGCAGTCGATGGACAGATGGTTCATCACGCTGATATACACGATACGTTCACCCAGATTGTTCATCACCGCCCCCGCCGCTTCGGCCATGGATTCAAGGAAGGCGTTTTGATCGCCCCGGATGCCGGTTTTGCTTTTTCCCCCGCTGTGAATCCAGCTTTTCCCCTGGGAAGAAGCGATCCCGATGGATATATTTTTTATCGCCCCGCCAAAACCGCCCATGGCGTGGCCCTTGAAATGGGAAAGCACCAGGTACGAATCGTAGTTACCGAAATGGGAACCGACAAAATCTTCGGTAATGTTTTTTCCCCCCGCGAAGGGCAGGCTGGCGGAACCGTCCTCATCCAGAATGTCCACCGCCGCGATGGCGGTAAAACCGTGATCGGCGGCCACCTGCTTGTGCATGGCGGTACTGGCCCGGCGGCCCCCATAGGCGGTATTGCTTTCAACAATAGTGCCCTTCACCGATTGAACCAGGTCTTTGATAAGGGCCGGGTCAAGGAAGTGATGGCCGCCGGGCTCGCCGGTACTGAGCTTGACCGCCACCTTGCCGGGGAGCTGCCGGCCCAGGGCTTCGTACACGGCGGCCAGGGCGGCGGGACTGATGTCCCGTGTCATGTAGACCACGGGAACCGCCGAAGGCGCGGCAGTCACCGGAACCGGCCCGCCGGCCCCGCCTGATTCCTCAGCCGCCGCCGCCGCCCTTACCGGGGGACCAAAGCAGCTCAACACCGTGCATATTATACCCGTACAAAGCACGGCAAACATGGACAATCGAACATTCTTTTTCATGGTTTCTCTCCCTGCGGATAGACTTTAATTTAAAATTAGCACTTAAAGTTTGGTTCAAGTCAAGGGAGCCTTTCCCAAAACTCGGTTAGTTTTGGGAAAG
>JAISAN010000035.1 GCA_031266635.1 Treponema sp.
AGCCAGACCAATCCAGTCCACATCACCCCATCCCACCTCTCCAAGATCCATCCTAATATTATCCACCCACCTACGTCTTGGTCTTCCTAGTGGTCTCTTACCATCTGGCTTTCCCACCAATAACCTATACGCGTTCCTCTGCTCCCCGGTGTCGCCCAGTTTGAAATCGCCCTGAGGACGGCGGCTCGGTATTTCGGTACTTCCCTCTATGTATCCAGGTTTAGGCGTATAAAATTTTCCGCCCTCATCCGTCCTGATACAACGGTGCTTCTGGAATTGTGTCATACTTCCGAACAGGGTATTTTGTCATTCAAAATGGCGGATCCCGATGGCGGGATCGTTTATTCCGTTGGAAGCCTCGTCTTGGGGAAAGCGTCTTGAACCAGGGACTACTGATGCCGGTTTACAACCACGGCAAAACCGCGCTGCCCCTGACGGAAAAACTCTCCTCCCTGGGGCTTCCTATTATCCTGGTAGACGATGGCAGCGATGATGAGACCGGGGAGTACCTGGCCCGGGCCGCCGCCCTGCCGGGAGTTGTCCTGGTCAGGCTGGACAAAAACCAGGGCAAGGGCGGGGCCGTTTCCGCCGGTATAGACAAGGCCCATGAACTGGGCCTGACCCACGTACTCCAGCTTGACGCCGATGGCCAGCACGACGCGGACCGGGCGCCCTGCTTTCTGGAACAGTCCCGGCGCTGCCCAGAGGCGCTTATCTGCGCCTGTCCGGAATACGACGGCTCCGTGCCGGAAGGCCGCAGGTCGGGCCGGAAGATAGCCAATACCTGGGCCCGAATCGTTACCTTGTCGGCGGCCATTCCCGACGTGATGTGCGGTTTCAGGGTATATCCCGTGGAGCCCGTATGGCGTCTGATACACCGCCGCCGGATGGACCGGCGCATGAGTTTTGACATCGAAATCCTGGTACGGCTTTTCTGGGAGCGTATCCCCTTCCGGTTTTATCCGGTCACCGTAACCTATCCTCCGGGGGGCGTTTCCAACTTTCATCTTGTCAAGGACAATATCCGCATCAGCTGGCTTTTTACCCGGCTCTTCTTCGGCATGCTGTGGAGGCTGCCGGTTCTGCTCCTCCGGCGCGGATCGGGGGGCTGATGAAAAAAAACGGAAAGGGGCCCCCGCACTGGTCGGAGCAAAAGGAACAAAGCGCCGGTTACTGGCATATACGGCTCCTCCTGGTCATGTTCAGGAGCTTCCCGGTGATCCTCCTGCGCCTGGCGGCCTGTCCGGTGGCCCTGGTCTATTGGGTTTTTTCCAAAACCGCCCGGAACAGTTCCCGGATTTTTCTTGACCAGGCCGCAGCCTGTTTTGAAAGGGAAGGCAAGAAATTCACACCCCGGGTTTTCCGGCATATTCTGGCCTTTTCCCTGACGGTGGTGGAAAAGGTGGAAGCCTGGGGAGGGAAGGTTCAACTTGAGCGGGTGCGTTTTCAGGATGACGACATCGGGGATTTGATGGATCGCCTGGAAAGAAAAGAGGGGGCCCTCCTCATCTGTTCCCACCTGGGAAACGCAGAACTCCTCCGGGGGCTCGCGAGTTTTAACCGTACCGGCCTGAGCCGGGAAATCCCCGTAACCTCCATTGTGGATTTTTCCGTCACCGCCTATTTTAACCGCATGCTTAAGGAACTGAACCACCATCTGGATCTCCGGGTTATCGGCGCCGGCGACATAGGCCCGGATACGATCATCCTGCTCCAGGAACGTCTTGAACAAGGCGGGCTGGTGGTTATCGCCGGGGACCGTACCTCGGCCAAAACACGGGACCGGTATTTCCTCTTGCCCTTCTTGGGCAGGGAGGCCCCCTTTGCCTACGGTTCCTTTTTCCTGGCCGCCCTGCTCAATGTGCCGGCCTATTTTGTCTTTGCCCTGCGGCGGGGGGACATATCCCTTTCTTCCCGCTACGATATGCATGTCCATAAAAACGGAATTTCCTTTGACTGTCCCAGGCGGGAACGGGAGGGGCGGGTGGAAGAACTGGCCCGGTCCTTCGCGGAATATCTGGAATACTACTGTAAACGGCATCCCTACCAGTGGTATAATTTTTACGATTTCTGGAACCTTCCGGCGCCGCGGGAAACGGATAAAGGGTAGGGTGAATGGATTGTCATGATCTGACCGCGGAAACAGAATTCACGGTGGAATTTTATGATGTGGATTCCATGGAAATAGTCTGGCACGGCAACTACGTCAAGTATTTTGAAAAGGCCCGCTGCGCCCTGCTGGACAAGATCGGTTACGGGTACCAGGAGATGCGGGCTTCGGGCTATGCCTTCCCCGTAACGGACCTGCGGCTTAAATTCATCCGGCCCCTCCGTTTCCGGGAACGGGTGCGGGCCAGGGCCATCCTGGAGGAATACGAAAACCGGATCAGGATAAAGTACGAACTCTACAACGCCGAAACCGGGGCGCTTACCACCAGGGGACTGAGTACGCAGATGGCCTACGATATAGCCGCCAGTGATTCCCGCTTTGAGTGCCCCCGGGTTTTTGTGGACAAGGTGGAAGCCCTGCTTTCCCGGCTTGCGGCGGACCATGTGGAGGTTTAGGGTGAAAACGCCGCGTCTTTTCTGTGTTTTTCTTTTATTGGTTTGCGGAGCAGGAAGCGCCGCCGCCCAAGAGGAAGTGCCGGAGGTATTCAATTTTCCCCTTTCCCGGGAAAACCTGGCCCGGTACAACGCGATCTGCGCCCTCCTGGCGGAGCATCCGGTAATAACCGGAATCTTTACCCAGACCAGGTTCCTCAGCCGCCAGGGCCGCTCCCTCGTCTCCCGGGGGAATTTCATCATCGCCGCGAAGCTGGGCATGGTCTGGGATACCCAGACCCCCTTTCCTTCCACCATGGCCGTGGGCCGGGACTACATCATCCAGTCCACCCCCCGGGGAACACGGACCAGGCTGGAGGCCCGGGGGGACGAAACCTTTCTCCGGCTGTCCGATACCATAAGCGCCGTGTTTTCCGGGGACGCCCGGAAACTGCGGGACAATTTTGAAAACTACTTTGTTGAATCCGGCGGGAACTGGACCCTCGGCCTGGTCCCCGCCGACCGGGCGATTAGGAATTTTGCCGCCCGGATCGTCATGAGCGGTGATTCGGTGATCCGAATCATCATCCTGCGGGAACAGAACGGTGATACCATCCGGTATGAGCTGGCGGATCACGATTTTCCCGGCGCGTTGAGCCCCCATGAAGAAGCCCTTTTTTCCCTGGACTGATCCGCTCCGCTCTTCCCCCGCCCTCCGCCTGGGGTTGTGGTTTTTCGTCCACCTGGGGCTGGCCGCGGTCCTGGGTTTTTCCGTCCTCGGCCCCGAATCGGCGGGGAGTGTGACGGCGCGGATCAACACGGACCTGTTTGATATGCTGCCCCCTTCCCACAGCCTCCGGGCGGCGGCGGAGGCGGAGAAGGTCCTGAGCGGCCGCGGTTCCCGGGGCGTCTACATTCTTGTGGGGCACGAGGATTTCAAGATCGCCCGGGAGGCGGCGGGCCGTCTGTACGCGGAGCTTTCCGGCGCCGCCAATGAGCGGTTTTTCCAGGCCCTTTCCCTGTATGTGGACGAAGGGGTGACTGGGGAATTTATCCGGTACTTTTCGGACTACCGCTATGTTTTGCTGGACAGGGAAACCCGGGAACTTCTGGAAAATGGCGGCGCGCGGGAACTGGCGGAAGACGCCCTGGCGGCGGCTTACGGGGCCTTTAGTTTTATGGATTTCGACACCTTGGAGGAGGACCCTTTTCTCCTGGGGAGCCGGGAAATAGAGCGCTTTTTGAATTCCGGCCTGCTTTCCGGCGGGGCCATGTCCCTCCGGGAGGATGTGCTGGCGGCCCGGTACGAAGGCCTCTGGTATGTCATGATCCGGGGCGCCCTTTCAAGCGCCGGGGTATCGGTCACCAACTCGGACAGCGCCGTGGAAAGGATCTACGCCGCCGCCGGGGGCTTCCCAGTTCCCGGCCTGAAATTTGTCTTTTCCGGGGTTCCCTTTCACAGTTACGAAAGTTCCTCCGGCGCCCAGCGGGAAATATCCCTCATCTCGTCCCTGGCTCTTGTCATTATCATCATCCTCTTCCTCGTCATCTTCCGCTCCTTCCTGCCCATGGCGGCATCCCTGGGGGCCATAACCCTTTCCCTCCTCGCCGCCGCCGCGGCCGTTCTGGTGGTTTTTAAAGAGATACATATCTTTACCTTCGTGTTCGGTACCACCCTTATAGGCATCGGGGTAGACTACTCGATTCACTTTTTTATCCACTGGAAGGGAAACCCCTCCCTCGCCACCGGGGACGCCGTCGGGGCCCATATATTCCGGGGGGTTACCATGAGTTTTGTTTCCTCGGAAATATGTTTCGCCGCCCTGTTCCTGGCCCCCTTCGGCATCCTCAAGCAATTCGCCGTCTTCCTCTCGGCGGGCCTCCTTAGCGCTTGGCTTACCACCCTGATCCTTTACCCGCGCTTAAAGCCGCCCCCGCCGGAACAGAGGCGTATCCCCGGCCGCCTTCCCCGGCTGCGGGCGGGGAAGCTCCTTAAAAGGTGTATCCTGGCAGCGGTAACGGGCCTTTCGATCCTGCTTATTATTCTCAATAAAGATATGGTCAGGATCGAGAACAATATCGCCGGTCTTTATACCATGTCCCCGGCGCTGATGGAGGCGGAGAAAACCGCCGCCCAGGTGCTGGATCACGGGTCCGCGGGCTGGTATTTCATCGTCGCCGGGGACAGCGCCGGGGAACTCCTGGAACGGGAAGAGGCGCTTTGCGCGAGGCTGGAGCTTGAAATCGAGCGGGGAACGCTCCGCTCCTATATGGCCGCCTCCCTCTTTATCCCTTCCCTGGAAACCCAGCGGCAAAGCTACGGGGCGGCAAAAAAACTGCTTCCCCTGGCGGAGGCCCAGCTTGCCTCCCTGGGCTTTCCCCCGGAGAGCGCGGGGCTTTTCCGGCGGGATTTTGAAGGGGCGGCGGATA
>JAISAN010000258.1 GCA_031266635.1 Treponema sp.
AGGGCGGAAATGTTCCGGCCCATATTGTTCCGCAGGGGGTGGGAAAGGAACGCGAAATAGGAACGGTAAATAAGCCCGTAGGCGTCAATCAAATAGAGAGGGGGGAGCTTGGTCATGGGCCTATTGTAATTCATCTATCGGGAAGCGGGAAGCCGGGACGCGGTAAAGAAAGAAGGGGGGGCCACTTTCCGGGCATTTCTTCACCGCGAATACATTCGTTTTAGCCCCCCCTGGGCTCCAGCCTTGCGGTAACAAGTCTTCCGCCCACCCCCCAAATTTGAACCATAGGCGGGGGTTCATTCGGGGGAGGCTCCCGCGGCGCGTACAGCGGTTATGCTGCTTTGTTAAGCCAGGCCGCCTCCTTTTTCCGGGTATTGCGGCATTTGATGTGCGCCGGGCGTGTGTTACTTTTTCGGTTCAACAGCCCCTGCCGGGGCTGCTATTTCTGCGTTCTGCGGCGCGGACGGCAGCCTAAAGGCCGCCTCTTTTTTCCGGGGGGGAACGCACTTTTTCTGTACGCCGGGCGTACGGCGCTTTTTCTGGTTTAACAGCCCCTGCCGGGGCTGCTTTTACCGCCCCCCCCTCTTTTCTTATTTTCCCTTCTATGTTATATTAACCCTAAGGTTGCTGTTCTAAAAACTGAAGTTTTGGAATAGCCTCATCTCGTTATTCAAAAAATTTATCAGGGCGATTAGGGCAGGGGAATGAATGAATTTGTTATAGCCGCTACCCGTTCCATGCGGGGTTACGCCTCCCGGGTGGTTTCCCACCTGGTTAAATTTCCGAGTTTTGATTCCCAGGCGGATACTATCGACAAGGTGGACCTTCTGGAGACGGACCGGTTTGCCGATGGGGAAATGGAGGTGGCGGTTAATTCTTCCATCCGGGGCAAAGATGTGATCCTCTTTACCTGCTGTGCCCGGAACGAAGCGGGCATCGGTGTGGAAGAGGCCAAAATAGAGCTGTACCATGCGGTGGATGCCCTCAAACGGTCCCAAGCGGAGCGGATCATCGTTTTTGAGCCCTTTATTTCCTGTTCCCGCTCGGATCGGACCACCCGCCGGAGTTCCGTGGGACTTTGGGTGCATGTCAAGACCCTGTCAAGCCTGGGCGCCAGCCATATTGTTACCTATCAGCTCCATTCGGATAAATCAAAATCTATGGTGGACCCTACCATCTGCATGGTGGATGATATTCCCGCCCTCACCCTCCTTAAACGGTACCTCTGCGACGCGTATATTCAAAATACCGAAACGCTGGAGCAGGTAGTCCGTCCGGGCTGGGCCTTTTGTTCCGTGGACGCGGGGGGTGAAAAAATCGCCAGGGGCTTTGCCAATGCCTTCGGCGCACCCCTGGTGATAGCCCATAAACAGCGGGATTATTCCCGGTCAAATACCATCGAATCGATCAATATTCTTTCCGCCGAACCGGTGGAGGCCAAGGCGCTGTGGATTGTAGACGATATGGTGGATACCGCGGGATCGGTAGAAAGCCTGATCCGGGCGCTGGAACCCCTGAAACCGGCGGAGATCAATATTATTGCCGTCCACGCCCTGTTTTCGCGCCCCGCCGCCGGACGGCTTATCAAACTGATGGAAGAAGGGCTCCTGCGCCGGATTATCGTAACCGATACGGTGTGCTGTTCCCGCGCCATGCCGGAAAAAATTCCCAACCTTGAGGTGATTCCCTCCACCGAATTAT
Source organism: Treponema sp. (assembly GCA_031266635.1). Classification (GTDB taxonomy): domain Bacteria; phylum Spirochaetota; class Spirochaetia; order Treponematales; family Breznakiellaceae; genus JAISAN01. The sequence continues at coordinate 1,702 of JAISAN010000258.1, forward strand.
CCGCCCGTATCATCAGGACTATAGTAAGCAACGCCTCCATGAGCAAGATGATGCGGCCCTTTGATGCGGGGATCTACCTTAAATCGCCGAATCTTTTTAACCAGTGAGTACCGGGGCCTCAGCCCGCAAAAAATACCCATCCCCCTGTTTTCCCGCCCGGAACTTTGCCGGGCGTGTGTTACATTCTTCTTTTACAGCCCCTGACGGGGCTGCTTTACTGCGCTCCGCGGCGCACTCAGGGGCTGTCTAGAAAGTACAATTTCCGACAGCCTTTTTTGTTTGTCTTCGGGGTTTTTTGAAAGGTTTTCTATACGTTTAGATTTTTGGGCCGGGCGGTTCCACTTCAGGCCGGTTTTTGGTTGTTTATCCGATATATATGCTTCAAATTGTACCCTAACGCAAGCAGGCCCCCATTCCGTACAGACTTTCGCCCTTCCCCGTAACAGAAACCGCCTGAATCCCTGGTTCCCTTTCACCCGGGTACACTGCTTTTTCAGCCGGCAATACTTACAATTCTCACTGGTTATGGGGGCCTTTTCTGTGCGCCGGGCGTGTGTTACATTTTTCGTTCACAGCCCCTGACGGGACTGCTCTACTGCGCCTCCATGGGCTGGTGGATTGCCACTCCTTCAAGACGGATAAGCGGCCCCTGTTCCGTGGGAATCAGCGCGATCCGGCCCAGGACTTCCAGGGGTCTTTCGGGGTTCAGGGGAATTGCTTGATCAAATACTACCGGGACAATCCCCTCCAGAGTCCTGCGGGTATCGTAACCGACAAGAAAATCAAAGGCGGTCAGGTTTTGCAGGGCATCCACATTGGTCGCCATACCCCGCCAGATCACATGACAGTCCCGGTAGAGAAAAGGGGCCCGGAGAACCTCGCTGTAGCTAAAGTTATCTTTCCACACAAAGGTATCAAACCTGGGGACTTCCATATAGGAAAAGAAGAGCCGGGATTTATTTTTATACCGCTGCGACGCGTTAGATTCCAGAAGCCGGTTCAGGTTTGTTTTTGCCGCCTCATCCCGGTATTCGAAAAAAAGACTGAAAGCCCGTTCATAGGTATCCAGGACCTGCTTCTCGGTGAGAATATACCGGTAAGAACCGCCGGTCTCTACGAGATCGGCGCGGTCTTCCCGGGTCAGGGTAATTTCCGCAATCTCCTGCCGGCCGCTCCGGCGCTTAAAGGGATTTGGCAGAACCCTGGCACTGACGAGAACGGTACAGAAAATTCCCAGGATGGCAAGAACCGCCGCCGTCAGGATGGCGACCCGCGCCGGGGAAAAGCCTGCCGGAGGGATGGGGGGGAAAAGTTTGGGCAGCTCCCCTGAATCAATCCAGGCGGAAAAATTCCCCGCCCCCGCGTATTTGCGGATAATCACCAGGGCTTTTTGGGCGATCCGGTTTTTTTTATCCAGTTCCTGGACTTCCAGGTAGAAATCCACCGCCCGGTCGATCTCCCCCCGGCGAAGGTACAGGACCGCAAAGCCCAAAAGTACGCCGGGATGCCGGATTTTCATGTCCCGGGCGGCCTTAAAATACGCAAGGGCCCCGCCGAAATCGCCTACATGGAGACAGGAAACCGCCATAAGATAACAATACCGGAAAGAACCGTTATAACGGTTTACTTCGGGGGTCAGAATTTTTATCGCCCCGTTGTAGTTTCCCGACCGGGCAAGCCTGGTCGCTTTGGTTAAGATGGGGTCCAGTTTCATCGGCGGCAATCAGGGCAGACCGTAGCGGGCCTTTAGCCGGGCCGTCGCTGCTTCCATAAGCGCCAGCTCTTCTTCAGTGAGGCTGATCTCTCCCGCCACATACTGGTCAATACGGTTAATAAGTTCCTTCAAAAGGGCAAGATCCGCCTCTTTTGAACCCGGAGGAAGGGGCAAATCCCCGGAGAGGGGGACAGTTGTGTTGAGCGGCGGGGAAATATCTTTTCCCCTATCCCCATAGGGAACAAAACCGTTTTCGTCCTCCGCCGCCAGCAGAATGGTATACCGGAACGTGTCCCCCCTGGACAGGGGCCGGGGCTCGTAATAATAACAAACCGCCGAATCGCCGATGGAATACGGAAGATAGTTAAAGTTTCTCCCCGTGGAACCGCTTATTTTCCAGGGCGCCTCGTTGAGCCGCTTCCAGTTGGCAAAATGGACAAGATCCGGCCGCCGCTCCACCCCGGCGCTGATATTACCCATCAGGGAAAGCTTGTCGTTTCGGGAGACCCACCACCGGTCGTCTTCATTCAGGGTGATGAGGGTTTCGGAATCAATGGGGCGTTTATCCGTAAAAAAAGGGGAGACGCCGTGTACCCCTTCACCCAGATTGGTGTCCACCAGAAAACGAAGCCCCAGGCTTACCTGCTGGGGGCTGAGGTTTTCCAGGCTCAGGGTAATCTGTATCCCGTTGTCAAGGGAAGAACCGGCGGTTTTTATAAAAGCGAATTCCTGGCGGACCCTGAGAAAGGCGGATTCAAAAACAATGGAAGGATTCAGGCCGTTTTCTTCCAGCCGGAACCGAAAGGCGGAAGATTCTCCCAGCCGGTAGGTTTTATCGTTACTGATCAAGCTAAAAAATGTTGTCCGGGGGTCCTGGGCCACAAAAAGCGGATCAAATTTTTCACTGGAGAGATCGGACATATAATAGAGGGAAAAACGGCCCGTGTCCTTGTGGAGAGTAAGCCGGACACATCCGCTGGTAAAATCCACCGCCCCAAGCCCGGCGGAAATACCGCCAAAGAGAAAAAACAGACAGAGCGCCGGAAAAGATACAGGCTGTCTCATGGGGAAGTTTCTCCGTTTCCGCCGGACTCCAGGGCATTTACGTCTCTTTCCAGATTTTCCCGTAATTCCAGGGCCCTGGTTCTGAGGTCAGAAGGCTGGGCGGATGATTCCGGCGAAGCGCCGGAAGCCCCGCCGGCAAGAAGCTCCAGGGTTTTGATCCGTTCTTCCGCTTCCGCAAGCTGTTTCCGGTAATTGGCGTTAGCTATTTCCAGGTCCGCAAGCCGGGTATCTTTGAGCATATCGGCAATCCGTTTTTGATAAGCGATCAGCGCCTGATCATAGGATCGTTCCCGGCGCTGGTATTCTTCCATAGTCCGCAGGGATTCTTCATGGCTCCATTTCAACAGAGCCAGGAGTTCTATCTCCACCTTTTTTTGATTGATCAGATCAACCCGGTAAGAAGAGGCTTCAAATTTGGCGCTTTGGGGGTACTGCTCGGTAATCACCATAAAAATTTCCTGGGCCTTATCAAGCTGCCCCAGGGCATACAAACATTCCCCTATCCAGTAAAGGGAGGCGGATTTCCGGGAATCCCCCCCTTCTCCCACCCGGCCGGAATAGTCCGTGAGGAGAACCACCGCTTCGTCATAGCGGCCCAGGTAGTAGTAGGCCCGGCCGGTATGGTAGGGCAGTTCTGCCCGCCGGGGGCTTGCGGGGGCAATACGGGCCAGTTCTTCCATATCCTGTACCGCGGCCCCGTATTCTCCGGCGGCAAGTTCCGCCAGGGCAATCCAATAGAGCACCTCGGCGCGCTGTTCCGTATTTGCCGCTTCCGCCTGGGCCCGGCGAAGCTCAATCACCGCCTCCCGCCATTTTCCCTCGCCGTAAAGCCGTATCCCCCCCTGGAGCCGGGGCGAAAACCGGGTGGCCGGGGAAACTGCCGGGGAGGCGCGGCCGTCCGAAGGGCTATGCGTCTGGGCGGCTCCGTATCCGGCAGCCAATACCAGAAAAAGAAGGGAACCAAAAACCAGATGCCAGCCTTTTTTTACCACCACAGCGCTCCTCAATTCATAATGTCGGTAAAAAACCGCTGTCCTATTAGCCCCGCAGCCGCGTAACCAGCGTACTTTTACCGGTCTCCGCGAAAAAAGCGGAACCAATCACCAAAACATCCGCCCCTGCCTGCCGGGCAAGCCCCGCAGTTTGTTCATTTATCCCCCCATCAACGGAAATAAGGAAGGAAAGCTTCTGTTCTTCCCGGATTTTTACCAGTTTTTTCACCTTTTCCAGGCATTGGGGGATCAAAACCTGCCCTCCGAAACCGGGATTCACCGTCATAACCAGGACCAGATCAACAAAAGGAAGCAATTCTTCAATATAGTATACTGCGGTGGAGGGAATAATACTAATTCCCGCTTTTTTTCCCAGGTTCCGGATAGCGCCCAAAAGGCGGTGGCTATGGAGCGACGCCTCGGCGTGAAAGGTAATATACCCGGCGCCCGCCTGGGCAAAGGCGGGCGCCAAATTTTCCGGCTCCCTGACCATAAGGTGTACATCAAAAACCGAGGCGCTGTGAGGGCGGAGATCCGCCGCCAATTTGGGGCCAAAGGTCAAATTGGGCACAAATTGACCGTCCATAATATCAAGATGGACCCAATCCGCCCCGGAAGCGTCAATTTCCGCCACCGCCCCGGCAAAATTGGAAAAATCCGCCGCAAGTAATGACGGAGCAATAATTACACTCACCCTTTGATCATACTCGCCGGGAGAAACAATGTAAAGCTGGGGCGGAAAACAAGCAGCCCCGGCAGGGGCTGTTATTCAAAACGGGAACAAATACAAGGTCTGTCCGCAAAGTAACCGACTTTGTGGACAGACACTAATTACAGCCCGGCTTCAGCCGGGCGAACGCGCCGCAGGGCCATATCTCTTCCGGCCTACTACTTGTCAAAGGCAGGCAAAATGGTATAATGGACTTGTTCGGAAACATCAAACCGAAGGGTTGCGGTTTCCGAACAACTCTGATGCAGAAAGATACATCTAAAGTTGCTGTTTCAAAATTTAAGGGTTTGAAGCGGTCTCATATACTTGTACCCGAATGTATTAAGCAGATCAAGCGATGGATGCGGAAAAACCGGTTGAGGGGCTTATTCAGATAGCCTATGACAAGCTGAAAGCCTCAGATTTTACTTCGGCCCTGGCGGCTCTGGAGGAAGCCCTAAAAATTGAGTATGACCATCCCGAGGTAATTTACGGGCTCAAATGTCTGCGCTGGTGGGGGGAACATACCAAGCGGCTCGATACCCTTAAAGCGCCCTACGAAAAGGGCGGATATATCCTTTCTCAATGGAAGCTTTATTACCGTTTTTTGGACCTCCTTCCCGGGACTTATGAACCCTGTCAATACGCGATCAAGCAGTTCGTTTTTTCCACCGCCCTTGGGTTTTTTCATGATCTGCTGGGGGACGGGGAAAATCAGCATGATCCGGAACTCCTGTTCCAGGTGGGCCGCTGTTACAAAGGGGTGGGCGATTATGACGAAGCCCTGAAGTACCTGATCCAGGCGATACGGTTCAGGCAGGAAGACAGCGAAACCATCGCGGAACTGGCGGATGTGAACGCGCTGATGGGGGAAAGCCGGGTGGCTAAAGCCCTGTTTCGGGAAGCGTTTTTTCTGGACCCCCAGAAAATCGACCTCCGGAATATAGAATCGGAACTGCTCCTCAGACTCGGCGGCCGGGTAAAGGAGCTGGGGTATTCGGGGCCGGAATTGTCCGAATGGATTCCCGTTTACGGCTGTCTTTTTGGGGTTTTTTCGGTAAAAAGGGAACTGAAACCGGTCGAACTGGGACGGCTCAGGCAATCCATTTTTTCCCTGGAAAATGAAATCCGCACCGAGGGAAATCAAAATTCCCTGTTGAAACCACGGCTAATCAACCGGTACTTTTGGCTGGTGGATCATTATGAAAGCATCCGTGAAGACCCGGGAACAATTGAGGAAACCATGATGAAAATAAAATTAATCGATCCAGCTGTTTATGAGCAGTATATTAGATAAAGGAGTTATGTAATGTCTGACACCCTCCTGAAAAATGTGCAGGAAATGTTAAATGAGGAAAAGTGGACCAGGGCTGCCCTCAGTAATTATTCAACCAGCCAGTTTAAAGAACTGGACATCATTCTCAAAGAAGCACGGGAAGATCGGGAAGACGATGAACTGAAAAAGAACTGCGACGAACATCTGGTACATACCAAAAACAGTATTATTGCCCTTTATCTATCCGGGATGATCGCCCTTTCCCGGCAAATCATTGATGACTCCGCCCTGATTAATCTGGTAACGATTTTTGTGGATAATCACAAATGGGGCATTGTTAAATATCTCTGCGAACGGATCCTCGACTACGGGGAATCCCGGTTCGCCCTGCGGACCCTGGCGGAATGTTACAAAAACGAAAATGAAGAAGAAGCTGTTTACGGCATTTGGGAACGTCTCGTTAAGGTTGATTATGAAGAGGCGGATTTGGCCAAATCCCTGGCGGAACATTATGAAAAACTGGGGAACATCGAAAACACGGTGGATTATTACAAAAAAGCCCTCCACCGGTATATCAACAAGCAGCTTTTTACCAATGTCCGGGAAATATGGGAAAAACTCCTGGGATATTGCCCGGAAGACATTGATTTTTTCCTCCATGTACAGAAAAAAATCGCCAAAAACATCAGCGAAGACAAGGCGGTTCTGCTCCTCCAGGATGTGTATACGGTTTGTAAAAACAGAAACGATATTGACACCGCTATCAGCATCCTCAAATTTATTCTCCAGTACGACGCGAAAGACGGCCACGCCCGGAAAGAAATTATCGAGTGTTTCCAGAAAAAATACGCCGGCCACAGTCAGCTTGAAGAATACATCCGGATTTCCAACCTCTCTCAATCTTACCGCAATGTCCATGAGGCGATTACGGATTTTGAAAAGCATATCGCCTTTGACAAGGGGAATTTTGTATTCCACCGGACCTGGGGGGTCGGACGGATTGCGAAAGTCCAGGGAGATGAAATTGTTATCGACTTTGCCAAAAAACGGGGACATTCCATGTCCCTCAAAATGGCGGTGAAAGCCCTCCAGACCCTGTCAAAAACCCACATTCTGGTATTAAAGGCCACCTGGAAAAAAGAAAAACTCCACGAAAAGGTAAAAACCGACTGCGCCTGGGCCCTGAAAAACATAATAAAAAGCTTCGGCAATTCCTGCGACATTAAGCGGATCAAAGCGGAACTGGTTCCTTCGGTCCTTTCCGCCGGGGAATGGACCAGCTGGAGTTCCCGGGCCCGGGAAATTCTCAAGTCCGATCCGGGTTTTGGCGTAAGTCCCGATAATATCGACCTTTTTACGGTCCGGGAACGGCCCATCAGCATTGAAGAGAAACTATACAACGAATTCAAGGCGGAGCGGAACTTCTTTGACCGGGCCCTGACTATCCGCAATTTTGTGTCCCAAAAGACCGTAGAACTGGATTCGGAATATTTTGCCGGTATGTTCGCCTATTTTTCCGCGTACCTCCGCTCCCGGAGCCAGATTACCGAACAGACCGTGGCGTCGTATCTTCTGGTAAAGGAACTCGCGGGCCAGTATCCCCATCTGGGCGCCGGCTTATCCCTCAATTTTCTTGATATTTTTAACGGCATTGATGATGTACCTTCCCTCTTTTTGAACCTCAAGGACAATAAATTCAAGGAAGAATTCCTCCACCATGTCCAGCTTTTTGTGCCCCAGTGGGCGGATATTTATATAAACCTCTTCCCCCACGCCCTGACCCAGTCCATCATCAATAAACTGACGGAAACGGAAAACACCGGCAAGCTCCGGGATATGACCCTTAACTGCTTTGAGAATTTCCGGGACTATAAGGAAGCGGTGGTGTGGCTTTTCAAAAATTCCGCCGGAGAGGCCTGGTATAAGGAAGCGGGGATCCCCTTTGAGAAACAGCTTATCACCCTGATCCATATCCTTGATATGAGTTACCGGGAGATTGAAAACCACCGGGATACCACGGAAAACCGGAAGACAAACAAGCAGGTTTATTCGATCCTTTTTAAGGAAGGAACCCTGAACGCCTTTATCGACGAAGCGGACGACGATACCATTATCCGTCTGTATACCTTTATCAACGATGTGAAAGATCTGGACCCCCAGGATAAACTGAACCTCCGCAGCCGGATTCTCGACAGGCATCCGGGCTTTCAGTTTTTCGGGGATACGGAAAAAACTGTTATCACCCGGGGGCTTTTGGTTACCGCCGCCATGTACGCGGAAAAACAGAAACAGCTTGCCCATATTATGGAGGTGGAGGTTCCCGCCAATTCAAAGGAGATTGGTTTTGCCATTTCCCTGGGGGACCTTCGGGAAAATGCCGAATACAAGGCGGCCAAGGAAAAACAGGATAACCTCAATTCTATGGTAGCCAAGCTGAAGGATGAAATTGAACGGGCCCAGATTTTTGATCCCCGGTCGATAAATACCGGCCGGGTATCCTTTGGGACAAAGGTTACCCTCTGTAATGACAGCGGGGAAAAGGAAGAATACGCCATTTTGGGCCCCTGGGAGTCGGACCCGGATCACAATATTATCTCGTATCTTTCTCCCTTCGGCGGGGCGGTATTAAACAAAACCGCGGGGGAACGGTTTGAATTTTCCATTAACGGCGAGAAACTTTTCTACGTGGTGGATCATATTGCGGCAGCCCAGATCTAGGGTAACTTTCCCAAAAACTGAAGTTTTGGGAAAGCCTCCTTTTTTTCAGTAAAAAGGTTGAACGAAAGAATCGCCGGGATAATACTTTAAGAAGAGCAGGTACGGCTATGAAAAAGGTTGTTTGTGTCTTTATCTTTATCGCCAGCGTATTTTCCGCGGTTTCCGGGCAGGAAGGGCCTATCGATCTGATTCTCCTGCTGGATACATCCTCAAGTATGAGCGCTTCTTACCGGGAAATAAATGATTATATGACCGGCCCCTTTCTCCGGGATTTTCTGCGGACCGGCGACACTTTTCATCTCATCTCCTTTTCCGATACGCCCCGGACCGATGTTTCCCGCCGTATTGAAGGCCGGGGTGATGTGGAGACCATTATCGGCCGTATGCTCCTCCAGTACCCCCTGAACCCCTGGTCGGATATTGCCGCGGCCCTTTCGTACACAGAACAATATGCCTCCACCCTCCCCTCCCGGCCGAAAAAAATCATCCTCCTTACCGATGGGGTGCCGGACCCCCGGCCGGGGACTTCTTCCGGGACTTTGGACGCGGCGGGCCTGCAAAACCTGATTACCGAAACAAAAAACCGGCTGAGCCGCCGGGACATAACGCTTGAGTATGTAAAGATTTCCCCGGGGACGCCCCTGGCAAATCTCCCCAGTTCCGGGCGGGCCCCTATGAGCCGGACGCCGGATGCCGCAGCGCCGGGAACCGTAACGCCGGACGTTGTCAGCCGGGGTCCACCCGCCGGAACCGGCCCCCAGGCTCCGTCGGTCCCGCCTGCCGCCGGTACCAGTCCCCAGGCCCCGGTTCAGCCCGTCCCGCCGCGAGACGCAGCCCCCGCAACGGAGCCGCCCCGCGCTATAGAGCCGCCGCGGGGAACCCAGGGCTTTCAGCCGGAACAAGGGCCCGGAACCGGCCTTTTCCCCGGTGAAGGCGGTCAAACCGGGACGCCGGATACGGCTGTTCCCGGCATTTCCCCGGAGGCGCCCGGCCCGGGAGGCGAAAATCTTTCAGATTTCCCCCCCGGGACCGAAACTTTACCCGGCGAGGAAACGGTGGAGCAGGTCTCCCCGCCGCCCTTCTCTCCCGATCCGGCCCGGCCTGCCGCTCCCGCCCGCTATAATCAGGGGCGCTTTTCCCTGCCCTTCATTATCGGTTTCGCGGTTTTGGGCCTGGCCGTCCTTGGTTTAATCATATTCCTGGTAACCCGCCAGCTTCAGGGGTCCCCCAACCGGGCTATGGCCCAGGCAGCTTCCCGGCCCGCCCCGGCGGTGGATGAAGGGCAGTTTACCGATCACAGCGCCGCCCTGGCAAGTTATGCCGCCGCCCAACGGCCAAGAACCGGCCCCTACAGCCACCAGTATAAACCCCAAAATATCGACAACGATTACGAAGGCCCCCTAATGCTGAACCTCTTTGTAGAGGATCAGAATACCTTTATTGGCAAGCGGAATATACATGCCCTTAAATCCGGTTATACCTTTACGGTAGGGGGCGGTAAATCGGACTTCCTCATTTTTCTGGTTCCCGTACCGCCCCATATTGGCGAACTGCGCTGCGACGGCAGCCGCTGTACCTTCATTCCCCGGAAACCCCAATACTTTCCGGACCTTGGTTCCCAGCAGGTCCCCGACTGCATAGGCAAAACCATACGGGTTATTTCAGACAAAAAGTATGAACTGCACTTCAGGATGGAACGTTATGAAGACCCGCTGAAGGCCCTGAACCGGCTGCTTCATTCGGTACAGGTTCCCGGATAGGTTTAAGGGGTATGTTCCTGCGGCGTTATCGCAAAAGAACCCCCTAGGCCGTCTGGCCTTGCCGGAAGAAATAGCCGGTGTAGTTTTGGTTTTGTTCCGGTTCTGCATCGTAATGAGCCTCCGCGCGGCAAGCCACGCGGTATTAAACCAGACTTTCGAATAAGCGGAGCCGGTTGACGGAGGACTAACGGCGGATTTGCGGTAACTTGCCGCATCCCGCTACCCCCGCCTTCCCCAATCAGGGAATGTAGAATTTTCCCCGCTTTTCGTCGATAACGCTTTGTCCCCCTGACGAAAGCCAGTCCCGCAGGCCCGCGTTCCAAATACGGTCAAAATCTTCAGGTTTCGCCACCACCGCCTGGGCCATAAACACATTCCCCTTGTCAATCAAAGTCTGTACCACCGGTCCCGCCGCGGACAGGGACACGGGAATAACCGGATCGGGAAGGGCGTTAAACATGGCTATCCGGTAGGCGTTTTCGATTAATTCGGCGGGCCAGGAATACCCATTCGCCAGGGCCCGGAGATTCAAATCGGGATCTCCCAAATCAAGACCGTTGATAGTGATGGTATAGTCGATATTCTGGGGACTGTTCTGAATCCAAGGTCCCTGGGCGGTTTTAAGCTGGGGGATACCGTCTACCATGTCATGGGTAATACCTTCCGGCCCTACCTGCAGGAAATGATAATTCTCGTACCGGGAGAGCCAGTTCAGGTAACGCATGGCCGCTTCGGGATTTTTTGAGGCCGCGGGAATAAAGAAATTGACGCCCCCCGGATCATAGGCGGC
>JAISAN010000136.1 GCA_031266635.1 Treponema sp.
ATTGGCTTTTAGGCTTGTCTGTTGTAGGTTGTATTATTATACCTGTTTCAGGACTTTGGCTTTTTATACCACAGGCGCTGATTATTATTGTTGCAAATATATCACATAAAGAAGCATGAAGCTACAGGGTGCCTGGCACCGGGTGGTGGCCGCACAAAAAAATGAACATCCGATTAAAGCAGAAAAAATACCAGGAATTCTCATTTTACCACGAACCTCACGAACAAACACGAACCTTTGCTTTGATGGCTTTCGTTCTTATCCTCTTCCGTTCGTGGTGTTCGTGTGGTTTGTGGTTAAATTTCTTCGTTTAAAATAACCACGAACAAATCCGATAATAACGTATGGATGAAAATGATAAAATAAAGAACATTCTTTATAAAGACGAGTGTTTTCGTATTCAGTCCTGTGTTTTTGAGGTAAACAGAAAACTAGGGAGTGGATTTTTAGAAGCGGTATATCAGGAAGCCTTGGGAATTGAGTTGGAGAACGCACAAATTCCCTATGAAACGCAAAAAGTACTGCCCATACGATACGATGGTAGAGTATTAAAGCAGTATTATCAGGCTGATTTTGTATGTTTTGAAAAAATAATTGTGGAAATCAAGGCGGTAACCAGACTTGGGAATGAACATAAAGCGCAACTACTCAATTATTTGGCGGTTACCGGACTAAAATTGGGATTATTAATTAATTTTTGTTCATATCCCAAAGCGGAAATTATAAGAATTATTCGGTGAATTCCGTTCGTGTCTGTTCGTGTGGTTCGTGGTTATTTTAAACTGAGAATTGCAGAAAAAACGCCCGCCAAATTGACACGTTCAGCCTAAAAATGTATAAATGAAGGGATATTTTTACAAAGAGGTTACCTATGGCAAAGATCCCCGTGGGCATATTGGGAGCCACCGGCATGGTGGGGCAAAATTACATCAGCCTCCTCAACAAGCACCCCTGGTTTGAGGTGCGCTATCTGGCGGCTTCGCCCCGGAGCGCGGGTAAAAAATACCGGGACGCCGTGGCGGGCCGCTGGCAGCTTGCGGAAGATTATACGCCCGCAGTGGGGGAAATCACCGTGGAAGACGCCAATGATGTGTCCAAAGCAGCGGCAAAACGGGGGGACTGCGCTTTTGTGTTTTCCGCCCTGGACATGGGGAAGGATGAAACCCGGACGCTGGAAGAGGCTTACGCCGCCGCGGGGATTCCGGTGATCTCCAACGCTTCGGCCCACCGCTGGACCGCCGACGTGCCGGTTCTTATCGCCGAGATCAACCCTCACCACGCGGACATCATTCCCGCCCAGCGGAAGGCCAGGGGCTGGGACCGGGGCTTCATCGCGGTGAAACCCAACTGTTCCATCCAGAGTTACATGACCCCGGTGTACGCCCTGGGCAAAGCCGGTTTCCCCGCGGAGCGGATCATCGTCAGTACCCTCCAGGCGGTTTCCGGCGCGGGCTACCCCGGCGTTCCCAGCCTCGACATGATCGACAACGTGGTTCCCTACATCGGGGGGGAAGAAGAAAAATCGGAAATGGAACCCCTCAAGATTTTCGGAACCATAGAGGACGGGGTCTTCAAAAACGCGGCCCTCCCCAAAATATCGGCCCACTGCAACCGGGTACCCGTTACCGACGGGCACCTTGCCTGTGTGAGCCTTGAGTTCGGCCCGAAGAAACCTTCGCCGGAAGAGATACGGGCGATCTGGGAAGCTTTCAGGGGGCTTCCGCAGGAACTCGATCTCCCCACCGCGCCGGAGCGGCCCATCATTTACCGGGAGGAGCAAAACCGACCCCAGCCCCGGAAAGACCGGGACGCCGGCAAAGCTATGGCGGTGGTGATAGGCAGGCTCCGGCCCTGCAATGTGTTTGACATCCGTTTTACCGCCCTCTCCCACAACACGGTCCGGGGGGCCGCCGGGGGGGGCATCCTCAACGCCGAACTGCTCAAACACAAGGGATACATATAAAGGGATATATAATAGAAGCAATTTCAAAATAAGCGATTTTGAAATCGGCTTAAAGGAATCATCATGAGCGAAAAGAATTTTCCCTTAACCAGACAGGAACTTGCGGAGCTGGCAAAAACATACCCCACCCCCTTTTACCTGTACGATGAGGGGGCGATCCGGGAAAACGTCAGGGCGATGAAAAAAGCCTTCGCGGTTTTTCCCGGCTTCACCGAGCATTTTGCCGTCAAGGCCCTGCCCAACCCCTTCATCCTCAAGATTCTCGCCGCCGAAGGGCTGGGGGCCGACTGCTCCAGCCTCCCGGAACTGCTCCTGGCGGACATGGCGGGGATCCGGGGCGAACGCATCATGCTCACCGCCAACGAGACCCCGGCCCGGGAATACATCAAGGCCAGGGAGTTGGGGGCTATTATCAACCTGGATGACCGCACCCATATTGAATTTCTGGAGAAGACAGCCGGGCTTCCCGAGTTGATTTCCTGCCGTTACAACCCCGGCCCCCTGAAAGAGGGAAACGCCATTATCGGAAAACCGGAGGAGGCCAAATACGGCTTCACCAGGGAACAGCTTATCGACGGGTACCGCACGCTCAGGCAAAAAGGGGTGAAGCGTTTCGGCCTCCACACCATGGTGGCCTCCAACGAACTCAGCCTTGACTACCATCTTGAAACAGGCCGGCTCCTTTTTGAACTGGCGGTGGAAATAAAAAACAAAACCGGCGTGGCGCTTGAATTTGTGAACCTCGGCGGCGGCCTGGGCATACCCTACCGGCCGGACCAGGAGGCGGTACGCTGGGAAGATCTGGCCGGGGGCCTCAAAAAACTCCACGGCGAAATTTTGACCGGGACGGGCCTTGAAGGGCTTGTCATTCACACCGAATACGGCCGCCCCATCACCGGCCCCTACGGCTGGCTGGTAACCCGGGCGATCCACAAGAAAGACATCTACCGGAACTACATCGGCCTTGACGCCTGCATGGCGGACCTGATGCGGCCCGCCCTTTACGGCGCGTATCACCATATCACCGTGCCGGGCAAAGAACACGCCCCCCCCACCGAAACATACGACGTGGTGGGAAGCCTCTGTGAAAACAACGACAAATTCGCCGTCCAGCGGCGGCTCCCGAAAATCGACGTGGCCGCGGCGAACCCCGGGGAAGCGGGCGGCGGCGATTTTGTGATCATCCACGACGCGGGGGCACATGGCCGGGCCATGGGGTTCAACTACAACGGCAAACTCCGCTGCGGGGAACTGCTGCTGCGCCCCGGCGGATCGGTCGTGCAGATCCGCCGCCCCGAAACGGTGGAAGATTATTTCGCCACCCTGGATGTGGAAGGGTTAACACAATTTCATTAATAGGAGATCGTTATGATAAGCAGGAATCCCTGTATCGCAAATATCAAGGCGGGGTATCTGTTCCCCGAGATCGCCCGGCGGCGGCGGGAATTCGCGGCGGCCCACCCGGAACTGAACGGCCCGGAGGATCGCATCATCAGCCTGGGAGTGGGGAACACCACTGAGCCCATCCTGCCCCACATTAACGGGGGGCTTGTGGAGGGGGCCCGGAAGCTGGGAGCCGTGGAGACCTATTCGGGGTACAGCGACGAGGGGCTGGTGGAACTGCGGGAAAAAATCAGCGCCGTGTTTTACCGGGGGCGCTTCGGCGCGGACGAGATCTTTGTCTCCGACGGGGCCAAATGCGATATAGGCCGGCTCCAGCTCCTGTTCGGCGCGCACACGCCCGTAGCGGCCCAGGACCCTTCCTACCCGGTGTATGTGGACGGCTCGGTGCTGATAGGCGCGGCGGGGGGCTGGCAGGGGCAGGGCTACAGTGGCATCACCTATTTGCCCTGCACGGCGGAAAACAATTATTTCCCCGACTTAACAAAACTCCCGTCCAACTGCCTCTTTTATTTCTGCTCCCCCAACAATCCCACCGGGGCCGCGGCCAGCCGGGAACAGCTTGCCGCGCTGGTGAAGGCCGCCCGTGAAAAAGGGGCGCTGATTGTTTTTGACGCTGCCTACGGCGAATACATCCGGGACCCGGCGCTGCCGAAAAGTATTTTCGAAATTGAGGGGGCCGGCGTCTGCGCCCTGGAGGTGAATTCCTTTTCCAAACCCGCGGGCTTTACCGGAGTGCGGCTGGGCTGGACCGTGGTTCCCAAAGAACTCACCTGCGCCGGGGGTGAAAGCGTCAACGCCGACTGGAACCGGGTCTGCGGCACGATCTTCAACGGCGCGTCCAACATCGCCCAGGCCGGGGGCCTGGCCGCCCTGGATGACCAGGGGCTCAGGGAAATCCGGGAACTGACGGACTTCTACCTGGGGAACGCCCGGCTCATCCGGGGGGCCCTGCAAAAACTCGG
>JAISAN010000259.1 GCA_031266635.1 Treponema sp.
TCCTGGATGAGCCGTTCCCGTTCCCCCCGGGCCCGGGGAATCTCCGCGTTGTAGGCCTGCTGGCCTTCGTTGATAAGCCGGTTCATGTCCTGTTCCGCCTTGTTGACATCGTCAAAAGCTTCCTGCACCCCCGCCGGAGGGTCGATATTCTGGAGCTTTACCGCGATTACGTCGATCCCCAGCCCGTAGCCCCGGAAGGTCTCGTTCATAAACACCGCCCCCGCGGCCTCAATAGCGCTCCGTTCGGGCCCCATGATGTCCATAATCGCCCGGTCCCCCACCAGCATATTGATCGCCGACCGGGACACGTCCCGGATGGTGGCGGTCCGTTCCATCACGTTAAAAGTCCAGGCCCGGGGGTCCACTACCCGGTACTGGATGATCCATTCCACCTCGATGATGTTGAGGTCCCCGGTGAGCATGGTGGATTCGCCGGTCTGGTTCGCGTAGGTTGAGGAAACCCCGCTTCGCAGGGTGCGGAAACCGAACTGCTCGGTCTGGACCGCCTTGACGTTCACCGTATAGTTCCGGTCTATGCCGAAGGGCAGCTTAAACTGGAGCCCCGGCCCTTTGGTGTTGAGGAAGCGCCCGAACCGGGTAATCACCGCCTCCTCGGTCTGGTCCACGATGTACACGCTGGTTCCCAAAAAGATCACCAGCACAAGGCCCAGCGCAATCAGAGTGATGAGCGCCGGGCTGATCTTCCCCGTCTTGGGCGGGGTGAATTTTAGCATGCATAACCTCCCGTATTTCTTGCGCGGCAGAGTCCGAAACCGAAGGGTTCCCGGATAAGCCCGCGGCCCGGAACCGGAAGGGTCCCGAACAGGTTTAGTATAGAATGTTCCGCCCAGGGGGGCAAGGATCGCGGGCAGGGGTTATGAAAAAACAACATGAAAAAACAATCATTGACAAGACCTTCTCCACCTCTCTATACTTTTAACGATATTTATCGAAGAGTAGACTTGTTCGATAACGCGAACCTTTGGTTCGTTGCTTATCTGCTAACCAAAGGTTAGCTTGCGGGTCTTACAAAATGGGCAGACTAAAAGTCTGACACATTTTGCGGTTTTTAAGCGAATTTGTTCAGAAACTGAAGTTTCCGGACAAGTCCAGTAGATAATGGGGATGAGGATGGCCGATCAACTACAGCTTACATTCGTCAATTTTATAAAAGATTCTTATATTGTAGTTGAAGGCAAACAAAACGCCGACCGGTTTTTTATCATCCGGCAGGGAAAAGTCCGGATTTCAAAAGAGGTGGAGGTGGTTGAGGAAGAGGGGGGGAATATTTTGGGGCCCGGCGACTTCTTTGGAGTTGTTTCCAGTATGTCCTCCCACAGCCATATTGAGACCGCCCAGGCCTTAACCGATGTTACGGTGATTTCCGTTCAAAAAGATCAATACGGCCAGTTGATTCAGAAAAACACTTCCGTGGCGATGAAAATTATCCTCCAGTTCTCCCGGCGGATGCGTTATCTGGACGAGGCCCTGACACGGCTGACCTTGAAAAATAACGCCGAAGAAGACATCTCCCATCTTTTTGAGGTGGGGGAATATTACGCCAAACAAAACCAGTATAATCAGGCCTATTACGCCTATCATCAATATCTCAAATACTGCCCCCAGGGCAGCTTCGTGAATACCGCCCGTGAACGGATGATGAAAATCGCCCCCTACGCTACGGCGGTGCGGCTCAATTTCAGTACCGATGAATTTAACCGGACCTACCCCAAGGACGCCATGATTTTTTCCGAGGGGGAACCGGGGGATGAACTGTATATCATCCAGAAGGGATCGGTAAAGATCGCCAAAGTGGTGAATAATAACGAGGTGCTGCTGGCGGTCCTCAAAGCGGGGGATATTTTCGGGGAAATGGCTCTGCTGGAGGCAAAACCCCGGGCCGCCGGCGCGGTGGCCTACGAGGACTGCGTGCTGCTGGTAGTAAACCGGGCCAATTTTGAGCGGATGATCAGTACCCAGCCCCAGATGATCGCCAGGCTGACTACGCTTCTGGCGGAGCGGATTTGGCTTATCTACAAACAGCTTGCCAACACCCTGCTGAACGATCCCCTGGGGAGGATGTACGACGCCATGCTTATCCAGCTGGAGAAGCGGCGGGTTAATATTGAGTCCACCCAGCCCTATGTTTTTGACTTCGGCCCCAAAGAACTCATCAATATGGTGGGCCTTCCCCCCAAAGAAGGCGAACCGGTATTACGGAAACTGATGGAAAACAAGATGATGCAAATTCTGAAAGGCAAGATGTATCTGGTCGATATTTCCGAGGCGGGCAAACAAACCGAATATTACCGGAAAATGCAAAAAATCGAAAAATCCCGTCTGGAATCCGCCCCCTGGTGAGCTTGGCGGCTGAGGGGGTTTTACCGATAATAGGTAATAATGGGTATAATGAAACTGTTCCTCCGGTCTTACCGTTTTATGACGATTTTCCTCCTGATTATGGCCTGGCCGGGCGGTCCCGTATGTGCCCAGGAAACCCCCGAGGTGTTTTATCCCCCCGGCATGGAACCCCCCGAAGGAGGGGCCTTTCCCCCGGCTTCTCCGCCGCCCGTAGCCGCCGCCCCGTCCGCCGCCTCCGCCCCACCCGGGGCGGAGGCCCCGCTCCGGGAAGGCGGAGCGGAACTGCCCCGGTCTTACCGGGGAATCAGCCTGGGGATGAGCCTGGAGGACCTTAAAGCGGCCCTGCAAAAGGAGCCGCTCCTGAATTTCCGGGGAGACCAGGATGTATCTTTTTTGCCGTCCTCCGCCCGGTCCCAAAATGTAGTGGAAACCACGGGGCCCTCCTTTATCCGGCGGGCCTTTTTCCAGCTTTGGGAAGGCGGGCTTTTTATCATGGGTTTTAGCCTCCATACCGGCCTGGTAGACCATTATTCGGTTTTTACGGGGCTGGTAAAAAAATACGGCGAGCCCTCATACCTGGACCCAAAAGAGGCGGTTTGGGAGGCCGGGGATACCCGGATATCCCTGGAACGGCCCCTGACGGTTAAATATATCGACCTGCGGGTCTTTAACGAATTGATCGGGGAATCCGCCCTGATCGAATCGGCCGAAATAAAGCGGCGGCAGGAATTTCTTGATGAATTTTAGAGGCCGGTACAATAACAAAGGACGTTATCTGCCGCCGGTTTTTCAAACAGCTCCCGGCGGCGGGGCGAAGAAAAAACCGGCGGGGCGGCTGGCGGGGCATTTTGGCGTTTTTCTTTTATTTCTGGTTCTGGTTTCGCCCCTTTCCTGCGGCCCCCAGTTTACCCGGAAGGAACTGACCATTCACCGGGCCGGGGGAGAACCGGTACGAATAACGGTGGAACTGGCCCGGACCGACGCGGAACGGGCCCAGGGGCTCATGTACCGGAAAAGCCTGGATGACGGAAAGGGGATGCTTTTTATCTTTGACCGGGATCAGATCATGTCCTTTTGGATGAAAAATACCCGTATTCCCCTTTCCATTGCGTTTATCACCAAAGACGGGCGGATTTTTGAAATTCGGGACATGCAGCCTCTGGCCGAATATTCTGTCCGGTCAAGCCGGTCGGCCCGCTACGCGCTGGAGGCGCCCCAGGGCTGGTTCAACCGGGTGGGAATCAAGCCGGGGGATGTGCTTGTACTGGACGCCGGTATTCAATAACGATCCCCTTTCAAAATCTGATACGGCGAACCTTTAGTTCGATATGAGAACAACATACCGCGCGGTTGTTGATCGGTCTCTGGAACTACATTATTGTTATGATATTGGAGAACCTCTTGTTTAAAAGTGTAACCAAGCGGGTGCAGCGAATCTTTTCCACCGGGGCTCAGGAAGAAGCCCGGCGCTTTAATTCGGATCAACTCCTGCCGGAGCATATCATCATCGCCATCCTTAAAGAAGGAACCGGAACGGCCTGCAAGGCCCTGATGTTTCTCCGTATTGATCTGCTGGAACTCCGCCACATGGTGGAAAACAGTATTCCCCGGATGTCCGGGGGGGTACTGTCTCACGAGAATATACCCCCCTCAAAGCGAACTAAAACCATGCTGGAAATCGCCACCGAAGAAGCCCGTGCTATGGGGAGCTCCCTTCTGGGAACCGAACACCTGCTTTTTGCGGCCATACAGGAAGAGGATTCCGCCACCCAGGAATACCTTATTGATCGGGCGGTGGATGTGGATATTCTGCGGGTGGTGGTCCAGACCACCTTTGCCCGGCCCGCGGCGCCCCGGGACAGGGAAGGAGAATTTATCTCCGCCGGCGATTATCAGTCTTATTTCATCCACCGGGAAGCGGCGCATAATCTGTCCTACAATTCCCATATAAAACCTGCTTCCTATCCCGTCTTAACCCCTACACTGGACGAACATTCCCGGGATCTAACCGCCCTGGCCGGGGCAGGTAAAATGGACCCGGTGATAGGGAGAAAAAAGGAAATCAGCCGGGCGGTGCGGATTCTGGCCCGCCGGACAAAAAACAACCCCGTGCTGGTGGGTGAGCCGGGAGTAGGGAAGACCGCCATTGTGGAGGGACTGGCCCAGCTTCTGGTGGGGGACGAGGTTCCCGAAGCCCTGGCGGGCAAGCGGATTCTCTCTTTGGATATGGGCTCCGTGATCGCGGGAACAAAATACCGGGGTGAATTCGAAGAACGGCTCAAAAAGATAACAAAAGAAATCAGCCAGTCCGGTAATGTGATTTTATTTATTGACGAGATCCATACAATTATTGGAGCCGGGGGCGCGGAGGGAACCGTCGACGCCTCCAATATGCTCAAACCCGGTCTTTCACGGGGAGATATTCAGTGTATCGGAGCTACCACGCTGGCGGAATACCGGAAACATTTTGAAAAAGACGCCGCCCTGGAGCGGCGTTTTCAGGCAATTCTGGTGGACGAACCGGGACTTGAAGATACCCTGGATATCCTCAAGGGAATACAAAAAAAGTACGAGGACTACCACCGGGTAGCTTATACCGAAGGAGCGGTGGTTTTGGCGGCCCGGCTGGCCCAGCGTTACCTGACCGGCCGGTTCATGCCTGACAAGGCCATTGATATTATGGACGAAGCGGGGGCCATGCGAAAGCTGGAAGATACGGCGCATCCCCCGGAAGTGGCGGAGATTGAGGCGGAGATCCTCCAGCTCACCGAGGAAAAAGGCGCTATGGTGTCCGCCCAGGATTATGAGCGGGCCGCGGAGGTCCGGGACCGGGTGCGGAACCTTCGTGCCCGGCTGGAAACAGTACGGACCGCCTGGGAACGGGCTTCCGCTGAAGCCCTGGTGGACGAAAATGATATTCGCCAGGTAGTGGCAGAGGCCACGGGAGTCCCCCTGGTACGCCTGAAAGAACAGGAGTCCCGGCGGCTCCTGAGAATTGAAGATGAACTGCACCGGGCGGTCATCGGCCAGGATGACGCGGTACAGCGTATCGCCTCGGCAATACGCCGTTCCCGGGCAGGGGTTTCTTCTCCCCGCCGGCCCACAGGTTCCTTTATCTTTCTGGGGCCCACCGGGGTAGGCAAGACCCTGCTGGCCAAACGGCTTTCCGAATACCTTTTCGGCAGTGAGGAATCCCTGGTCAGGATCGATATGTCCGATTATATGGAAAAACACAATGTCTCCCGGCTGGTAGGAGCCCCGCCGGGTTATATCGGCTACGAGGAAGGGGGCGTTCTGACGGAAAAGATACGGCAGAACCCTTACCGGGTAGTTTTGTTTGATGAAATTGAAAAGGCCAATCAGGACGTATTTAACCTGCTGCTGCAGGTGATGGAAGAAGGGGAACTCAGAGACAACCTGGGCCATGTGGTGAGTTTCCGCAACACGGTGATCATTATGACCAGCAATGCGGGAATTCGGGAAATTTCCCGGGACAAGCGGCTGGGTTTTGGAACCGGCGAGGGTCTTTTGAGTATGGCGGAAATTGAATCCCAGGCCATGTCGGAACTCCGCCGTTTCTTTAGCCCCGAATTCCTCAACCGGGTGGACGATGTGGTAGTTTTCCACCCCCTGGGCATGAAAGAAATCAAGGTGATTTTTGATATTGAGGTGGAAGAACTGTCCCGCCGCCTGGCAGAACAGGGCTATGGGCTCCGGGTTTTACCCGCGGCCCGGAAAATCCTCATCAAAAAGGGCTGGGACCCCAAATTCGGGGGCAGACCCCTGCGCCGGACCATTCAGAAAGAACTGGAGGACGCCCTGTCCCTGCTGATCCTGAAAAATAACTGGCCCGAAGGAACCATCTTTAGCGCCGCCGGCCGGGGGGGTGAAATTTCCCTTTCGGGGAAAGTTCCTCTCCCCGTGGAAACCGGGCCCCTCATGGACGCCAGCCCCGCTAGATAGTGTCTGTCCATAATGTAGACACATTATGGGCGGACTTCCTTAAAATAGGCATTTTGCGTACCGTTTTAGTACAAAACGGGAGCAAAAATCGTTATTTAGAGTCTGTCCATAATGTGGAGACATTATGGACAGACTTCCTTGAAATCCGCATTTTCGCAGCCTAAAGGCGAGAAAATGCCAAGTCTGTCCACAAAGTAACCGACTTTGTGGACAGACACAATTAAGAACCAATTTCAAAATCACCGGTTCATTGCGAACCTTCGGTTCGGCAAAACCGCGCTTTTTTGAGGTTCAGTTCCGGTATGGGTAAATCTTGACGTTTTTTCTCCTTTTTGTCACGATGAATGAGAGATATGAGGTAAAAATGGATATTATACGGGATACCTTTCCCCTGGGTTTCAGAGATATTGACCGTTTAGATCATTTGACTTTGGCGGCGGCCTTTGATTATTTTCAGGAGGCGGCTATCAGCCACGCTGAAATTTTGGGAGTCGGGCGGGAATCCATGGCCCAGACCGGGCAGGTGTGGATTCTTTCGAGAATGTCGGTTTTAATGGAACGCCGTCCCAAATTCCGGGAAACCGTCACCGTCAGGAGCTGGCCCCGGGGCTGGGAAAAACTTTTTGCCCTCAGGGATTATGATATCCGGGACGCCTCGGACATCCCCATAGTCCGGGCCCGGAGCTGCTGGATCATCAGTGATATGGAAAAACACCGGCCCCTGCGGCCCCAGGCGGTTATGGAAACCCTGCCCCTCAACGAGGGGATTAACGCCCTGCCGTCGGGGGCCGCGAGGCTTGAGTCCCGGAATAACCTGGTGAAGACGGGGGAACGGAAGGCCGCGTATTCGGATATTGATTATATCGGCCATGTCAATAACGCCCGGTATATCCAGTGGATTCAGGACGCGGTACAGCCGGAGCTTCTTGAGGAAGCGGAAAAAATGCGGCTGGACATCAATTACCTCAGTGAAATCAAGTCCGGAGAGACCACGGACATTCTCTGTGCCCCGCTTGGCGAAACGGGGTCTTTTGCCTTTGAAGGCCGGAAGGCCGACGGGCAGGCCGCTTTCCGGGCGGAACTGCGGCTTTGGCGGGATCAGGCCGGACGGGATACCGGGGCATGACCGTTTCCCTGGAAGTGGTTCCCCGGAACCGGGAAGCTCTGATTTCGGGAGCCTCGGCGGCCGGGGAGTTTTCCGCTATCGGTTTTATCAATGTGCCGGATCTGCTCCGGTTTTCCATCCGTTCCTGGGAGGCCTGCGGTATGCTCGCCGGCGCCGGTCATGAGGGGCCGGGAATTCCGGGCAGCCGCGAACCCGCCCTGATGCCTCATATGCCCCATCTGCGGGCTGTTGACTTTGATTTGGATATGCCCTTTCCCCATATCGAATATTTCCGCGCCCTGGGGATAAGCCGGGTTCTGGTCATTGCCGGGGATCCTCCGGCGCCGGGCGCTCCGCCTGTCCGGCCTATATACCTTACCGGAACGGTTCCCTTTATTAAAAAACTCAAGGCTGAAATGCCGGAACTTGAGGTTTACGCGGCCTTTGACCCCTACCGGACCAATATCCGTTACGAACTGGATTATCTGGCGGCCAAAGTAGACGCGGGGGCCGAGGGTTTTTTCAGCCAGCCCTTTTTTGATCTCCGGCTTCTGGAAATTTACGCCGAATACCTTACAGGCAAGCGGGTATTTTGGGGCGTTTCCCCCGTACTTTCCCCGGCAAACCGGAATTACTGGGAGTCCCGGAACCGGGCGGTTTTTCCCAAAGCCTTCCGGGCGGATCTTTCCTGGAATGTGGACTTTGGCCGCCGGGTTCTCGAATTCTGTAAAACCAATGGTTTTAACCTGTACCTTATGCCCATCAAGATGGATCTGAGGGCCTATCTTTCGGGAATTTTTGGTTAATTTTTGGCCGGGAATTCCCGGCTTTCTTATACATCGAACTCTGCCCATCTGACCCGGCCGGCCTGTACGGCTTCCCGGAGTTTTTTTTCCTGATCGTTTAAAGCTTTTGAGACGCCGCTTTTTACTTCCAGGAAGATCACCTCGCTGATGTTTTTTTGGTTCATGCCTTTAAACACGAGGAAATCCACAGGCTTGCCGATAAAGCGGCAGTCCCCGGGATCAAAGGGGAAACCCGGCAGCAGGGGCGCCATCTGTTCCGAGACCAGGCCCCCCAGCGCCGCCCGGGAAGCCTTAAGCCGGGCCCTGACGATCTCCTCAATTTTGTGGGTTTCCCATTCCGCCTGTTCCTGCCTTCTCCCCTGGTTCAGGCCCAGCCGCCGCCCGATAAGGAGAAAAAGGAGACAAAACAGCAAAAAAACACAGAGGGTAATGATAAACTGGGGGTTGAGAGTTTCCATGGGTTTGTCCTTTTTTGAATAGACTTGTTCAATAACCAACCGGGTTATTGAACAAGTCCAATACCGCTTTATGAATACCGCCGCCGGAATTCCGAAGGGGTGTTTCCGGCCAGCCGGGTGAATACCCGGGAAAAATAATTCGGATCGTTAAACCCCGAGTCCATGGCGATACTGGTCATAATATCCTTGCTGTTAAGGAGCCTGTCTTTGGCGTGTTCTATCCGCACCTTGTTGATATAGGTATTTACATTCATGCCGACCCGTTTTTTAAAGCTGTGGTTGATATAGGATTCGCTGCAATAACAGTAAGACGCTACATCTTTTACCATAATCCGGGACGCGTAATTTCTGCGGATATATTCCAGGGCATGGGCTATGACCGTGTCCTCATGGGAATTAATGCGCCGGGACGGAA
>JAISAN010000038.1 GCA_031266635.1 Treponema sp.
ATGAAAAAAAACCCGGAACCATTACTGTTCCGGGTTTTTCGCTGCTGAAAGCGGGAAACGGGAGTCGGACCCGCGACATCGACCTTGGCAAGGTCGCGCTCTACCACTGAGCTATTCCCGCAGATTGAACAAGTCGTTTTTAGCGCTTGTTGTTCAGAAACTTCAGTTTCTGAACAACTCTATTATAGATTTCCGCCAAACGGTATTTTTGAAAATCTGCACCATCATATCACAAAAAAAATTTTTAGGGAACCCCCTGGAACCGTTTTATGGCGATTCTTCTTCGCCTTGTTCGAATTTGTGGAAAATTTCTTAAAATTCTCCCCTCTGATCGTGTTTACAAAGCTGGCATTTAACCGCTTTTCTATCGAATTTTAATCCCAAGCCCGTTGAAAAATCAACCGGTTTTGAAACCGGTTCAATTATATTGAGAAAATACCGGAACTGTCAAGGTAAAATGAGGTTTTCATTCGCGGCAGGGGCCGATACCCACGAACCCGCTCGCGGAAAAACTACAGTTCAAACCAGGAAAAGCCGATACCTTAAAAGGAGGGTTCTATGACAAAACGATGTTCTCTGGCGGCTGTGCTGATAGCTGTTTTTACGGTTTTTCCCCTTTCCGCCGCCACGGTTTCCTTTATGGTCATTGAATCGGGCCTTCCGGAAGAGAGCGGTTCCAGTTCCTGGTCAAATCTTTGGGAAAGCGGCCTTTTGGATGTTTTTTTCGATGCCGGCCATATTGTCAGCAATGCCCCTGTCAAACGGCTGGGAATAAAACCCCGGCAGACCTTCCCCGATGAAGCGAAGAATGAGCTTGATGAAGCGGCGGCGGGAGGGGTCGATTATTTCATTCTGGCCCTGCTGGATTATCCGCCGCCGGGGGGAAATGAAATACCCCGGCCCCGGAATATTATCCTCCGGGTTTTCAGGATCAGTCCATACCGTTTTCTCCATGAACAGCAATATACCGGTCCGGGAGCCGCAAATATGGGGGATGAATTTACAAATATAAAACGATCCGTCCGGGGATTGATTCCGCACCTGGCGGATAAATAGCGTCTGTCCATTAGGAGTATCGACATGAAAAACCGTATCATAGCATGTATAACGGCGGCTCTGCTGGTTTTGACCGGCGCTTCGGTATGGGAAGGCGCTGCCTCCATAGCCCCTCTGGGGGATCTTCCCGGTGATGGTTTTTATGCGGCGACCAATTCATTTCCCCGGAACACGGTGGTGGATGTTACCAATCTGGAGACAGGCCAGTCTATCCGGGTTATTGTAGTTACGGGGCTGGAGACGCCGGGGCTGCTGGCGGTCCTTTCCCAGGACGCGGCGGAGAAGATTGGCATCCGTTCCCGGTCTATTGGCCGGATCAGGATGACCCAGCCTTCCGATCCGGTGGCCTTTGCCCGCTTTACCGAAGGGCTCGATTCCAGCGGCGACCCCGATTACGATCCCCGGGCGCTGGTAAACGCCGATCCCCTGGCCCAAAGTTATACCCAAAGCCCGGCGGCCCCCCTGACGGAAAACCCTTCCGTCCCGGAGCCCGCCGCCGGTGATACCGGGGCCGGAAGCGCCGAATCTATTGACCCCTGGTATGATGAAATTGTAGATATTCCTGATTATTTTAGCCCCTCCGCCGCTTCGGAGACGGACGAAGGGATAGCCCGGGAAGAAACCCCGGTATATGTCCCGGAAGAGGAGAGCCCGGCGGCGGCTTATGATCCCTGGGCCAGCCCCTCCGGCGGGGAGACGGCGGAGGCTGAGGAACCGGAAGCCCCGGAGACAAATCAGCCCCCCCGCTGGGAAGACGAGCCGGGCCTGAATATCGCCGAAGAGCCGAATGTATCCTCCATTGATGAGGATGAGCCTGCGGAACCGCAGGCGGTAACAGCCCGGCCGGAACCTGATGGCGAAGGGGAATATGAATACGGTTTTGTTCCCGCCGAGGAACGCCCCCCGGAAGCTTCCCCTGTGTATGAAATACCCCCGGAACTGGTTATAGCGCCTATCCCGGAGGGAACTTTTGTTGAGCCGAAGGCCGAATCCGAACCGGTTATGGATGAATCCCTGTTTGTGGACCCCCTGGGGAACGCCCCTCCCGCATCCACGGCGCTAATTCCTGAAACGCCTCCGGTCCATCCTCTGCCGGACATTTTCTCCGTACCCATGATAAGCAGCCTGGAGCGGGGCAAATATTATCTCCAGATTGGCGCGTTCAACCGGACCGAATCGGTGGAATCCATGATTGGTAAAGTAGGGAACGGCTACCCCCTGGCGGTACAAAACGGCGGCACTGCGGAAAAACCCCTGTACCGCCTGCTTATCGGCCCGGTGAACCTGGGGGAAAGCGGGGCCCTGTTACAGCGTTTCAAAAGTATCGGCTATGGCGATGTATTTGTGCGGAGTGGAAGCTGAGTTTTTCCAAAAATTGAAGTTTTGGAAAAACTCAGTTGAGACATAAATCCCGTTTCCGGACAACTCTATTGCTTTTTTCCCGTTTTCATCTAAAAATAGATTAGGGCTTGAGCTTTTCCCAAAACATTGAGGAGATAATATTTATGAAGAAATATGTTTGTGATGTATGCGGTTATATTTACGATCCTGAACAGGGCGATCCTCAGGGCGGCGTCAAGCCGGGAACGGCCTTTGAAGATATACCGGAGGACTGGGTCTGTCCCACCTGCGGGGTGGGGAAAGATTCCTTTTCCCTAGGAGTTTAGATTCTATGCTGCCCCGGGCGGATTTTATCTTTACCATTGGTTATGACGGTCCCTCGGCGGTGGTGGATAATCAGGCAAAAAAACGCTATGGCGCCCTTTCTACCAGGGAGCTGGCGGAGCGCGGCCTTTTTCGGGCCGCGTACTCCTCGGCGGTTTATTCAAAAGATCCCCGGGAACTGGAAACCGTGGTGGAGATATACAATAAAACCGCCGGCGCTTCCCTGACCGTCAATTCCCCCCTGGAACGCCTGTTTGGCGTGTTCCCCGTAGAAGTTAAACGGGCTATCGTCCTGTAAAGCGGCAATTCTTTAAGCGCCGGGGACCTTCTGGCTTTCATTCCTCCTGTTTCATATTTTCCGGGCGCGGGGCGTGTGCTGCATTTTTTGAGTAACAGCCCTTTAGACTGTCTTTTCTGCGCCTACTTGACCCTGTTTTTTTCTTTTGATAGGCTACTTGAACAATCTATCACTTTTTTTAAGGAAGTTTTTGTATGAATTCATTCATGTTCTCCCTTCTCATGGCAAATCAACAGACAGACGGAGCGGCTCCGGGGCCTGGCGGTTTTATTACCAGCCTCATTCCTTTCGCGGCGATTATCGCCATTTTCTATTTTCTCATTATCCGGCCCCAGAACAAAAAGCAGAAGGAAACCCAGAAGATGCTGTCGGCCCTCAAAAAGGGGGATAAAATCGTTACCATCGGGGGAATCCACGGGGTGATCCAGAACGTCAAGGAAAGTTCCGTTATTGTGAAGGTAGACGAAAGCACCAAACTTGAGTTCAGCCGCAGCGCCATTTCCGGGGTTGAGGCCGCCGCCAAAGAGGAAAAGACCGAAAAAATCGAGGAAAAATCAGCCGGGGGCTCCGAAAACGCGGGTTCCACGGAAGAAAAATGAACCGCCTGAGCGGCGGGGTATAGGCCCGGGATATTTTTCGTTAAAGACTTGTCCGCGAACTTCAGTTGGCGGACAAATTCCGCTAAAAAATTTGGAGCAAAGACATGAGTAAACGGTACCGGTTTATCATCGTTCTGGTAACGATGGCGATATGTTTTGTTTTTCTGTATCCCAGTATACGCTGGTACTTTTTGATACCAAAGGACAAACAAAGCGAGGCAATGCAATCCCGGGAACAGATTAAGATCGAAACGTCCCGGAAGGCCCAGGCGGACTTTCAGCGGCTGATTGGCCTTGCCCGGTCCGGCGGGGAGGTTCCCCCGGATCTTTCGTTTTTGACTGCCCAGGCGAAAAAACTCTACCGGCGGGCCAAACAGGAAGCTCCGGCCCAATGGGACGCCAGAACCGTGCTTTCCGCGTTTTCCAGCAGACGGGAAGCCCTGGAGGCGATTGAAACAAAATACCGGGACGATGTCTTTGCCCTTAAAAACCTCCAGCAGAACGCGGTGCAGCTCGGGCTGGACCTTTCCGGGGGCCTGAGCATCGTGCTTCAGGTAGGCCGGACCATATCGGATGGTAATCCGAATGATACGCCGGATGACGCCGTGAACCGGGCACTGGAAGTTCTTAACAGCCGCATCGACCGCTTCGGTCTTACCGAACCGGTTATCCGCCGGCAGGGAACGGATCAGATCTACGTGGAAATTCCCGGCACCGCGGACCCTGAGCGGATCAATTCGATTATCATGGGCAAGGGGAGTCTGGCTTTCCACATTGTGGATCAGGAGGCGGCGGACGCCTTTAACCTGTATTATAACGCCAATCCCACCAATACCTTTGACAGCGAGGGACAGCTCCTGAATCCCACCGTTATTCCGGCGGATACTATGGTACTGGGGGCCTATACAAAGGACCGTTACGGCCTGGATGAATTTACCGATTACACCGTGGTCAAGCAGGAAGTGGGGCTCGACGGCAACCATATCCAAAGCGCCGTGGTAGAGCGGAATACCCTGGACGGTAAGCCCGAAGTTACCTTTATGCTGGACAGCGAGGGGGGGGAAATTTTCTACCGGCTTACCTCCGCCAATAAGGGAAAGACTCTGGCCATCGTTCTGGACGACCGGGTGAAATCCCGGGCCACGATCCAGACCGACATCCGGGACGCGGTACGGCTTACCGGCTTCGGCGCCGAGGAGGCCGACAATATCGCCCTGACGTTACGGACCGCGGCCCTGCCGGTGGAACTGGAAGTGGCCAACCAGCAGAGCATCGGCGCTTCCATGGGGGAAGACACAATCCGCCAGGGGCTTTACGCCCTGCTGGGGGGTATTGTGGTGGTGCTGATCTTCATGCTGGTCTTTTACAAGGCCGCGGGGATCAACGCGGTGGTCGCCCAGCTTCTCAACTTTTACATCATGTTCAGCATCCTTTCGGCTTTTAACTTTACCCTTACCCTGCCGAGTATCGCGGGCTTCATCCTTACCATCGGTATGGCGGTAGACGCCAACGTGATCATCTTTGAGCGGATGAAAGAAGAAATGCGTCTGGGCAAAGGCCGCAAAGCGGTGGTGGACGCCGGGTTTGACAAGGCCTTCTGGGCGATTATGGACTCCAATATTACCACATTTATCGCGGCCCTCTTCCTTTCCCAACTGGGTTCCGGGCCCATCCAGGGCTTTGCGGTAAGCCTCGCCATCGGGGTGTTTTCTTCGGTCTTTACGAGCCTTTTCGTGTCCCGGCTTATATTCGATTTTGGGACCGATGTATTCCACAGCAAAAAAGTTTCCGTGAGCTGGTTCCCCCAACGAAGCGGCAATGAAGTTTCAGCGGGGGTTAAATCATGAAACGGGTTATACGTTTTTCAAAAGGCTTTCTGCCCGCGGCGATAATTTCCGTGATCCTCGCGGTGGCGGGGATTGCGGGCTATATCGCAATGGGAGGCTTTAATCTGGGGGTTGACTTCCAGGCGGGCCTTATCCAGGAAGTCCGTTTCGCCCCCCCCGCTTTTAACATGACATGGTCGGGCAGGGGAAACGCCACCGTGTCTTTTGACCGGGCCGGCCTTCATATAATTATTTCCGGCGCCGGGGTTGAGGGGCGAACCTTGTCTTTCGTCCTGGGGGATTATGAAACCCTGGAGGAACTGCTCCAGGCCCTCGGCGAAGTTGAGGGGCTCGGCGTAACGGCTGTTGCCGAAACCGGCATTGATCCCCAGTGGCTGCTTCACAGCGCCCAGGGGAATCCCCAGCTTGGCGTCGAACCTTATATCGAACCCTATGTGGTGCATTATCAGGACCCCGGCGATGAGCCGGTCAATATTCAGGATATCCGGGAAGCCCTGAGCAGTCTGGGGCAGACCGTTTCGGTTCAGAATATGGGGATCCCCCAGGATCGGCATTTCATGATCCGCGTCAATTTTGAGGAAGGGGAAGCCGGGGAGAACCGGATTTCCGGGGGCCGGATTATTGATATGCTGGAGGCGAATTTCGGCGCGGGAAGCGTGGCGGTGATCCGTTCCGATGAAGTGGCCGAACGGTTTTCCAAGGATCTTACCAATCAGGCGGGGATACTTTTGGCCCTTACCCTGATTCTGATTTTGATCTACGCATCCATCCGCTTTAAGCCCCAATACGCCATCGGCGCGGTGATCGCCATCGTCCATGACGCCCTTATTATGGTGGCCTATGTCGCGTGGACCCGGATGGAATTCAACACCACCACCATCGCGGCGATTCTTACCATCCTGGGGTATTCAATCAACGACACTATCGTTATTTTTGACCGGATCAGGGAAAACCGGCGGATCTACCCCGACGATGCCTTTGTGCTTGTGCTGGACCGGTCGCTGACCGAAACCTTAAGCCGGACAATCATCACTACGGTTACCACCATGCTGGCGGTGCTTTCGCTGTATATTTTTACCACCGGCTCCATGAAGGATTTTGCCCTGACCCTGCTGGTGGGTATGATTTCCGGCGTATATTCAACGGTATTTATCGCGTCGGGTTTTGTGTATTTGTGGGAACTTCGGAAAGTCAAAAAAGCGAAGAAACGGCTTGCGGTTCCCGCCGTAAGTAAGGCCTGATCCGGGTTCCGGCCGGAACAGAATTCCCATGAGGGTTCTCCGGGCAAAGGTACTGGGTTTTTGCATGGGGGTCCGCCGGGCGGTTGAACTTGCCGAAGGGGAAGTCCAGCCCCCCGCGCCGGGACGGAGGTATTTTACCCTGGGCCCTTTGATTCATAATCCCCAGGTTCTTGGGTCCCTGAAAAACCAGGGGCTGGAAATTCTTGATGAAAAAAAACTTCCCCCGGATTTATCGAACGCCGTAGTTATTATCCGGGCCCACGGGGTGAGTCCCGGGGTGGAAAAGGAACTGGCCGGCCGGGGCGCCCTGGTGGTGGACGCCACCTGTCCCCGGGTTAAGGCCAACCAGTTGAAGGCCCGCGCCCTGGCCGCGGCGGGCCGCCGGATTTTTCTCGCCGGGGAGGCGGATCACGGGGAGATCGCCGGCATCCGGGGCTATGTGACGGCGGAAGACGGGGCGGCGCTTTTTTGCGCCGTGGTGGGGAACGCCGCCGAAGCGGCGGCCGCGGCGGAAAAGCTGTACCGGGAGGAACCGGCGGCCAAAACCGCCCTTATCGGCCAGACCACCATTTCCCCGGAAGAATACCTGGCCATAGGGGAGGGGATACGGAAATTTTTCCCCCGCCTGAAGATCGCGGACACCATCTGCGGCGCCACCAGGGACCGGCAGAAAGCTTTGCGGGAACTTTGCGGCCTTGCCGATGCGGTTATTGTGGCGGGGGGAAAGGAATCGGCCAATACCCGCCGCCTTTTCGCCATTGCCGGGGCCCAGGGCAAACCCTGCTGGCTTGCGGAAGGGCCGGAGGACCTGCCCCCGGAAATCGCCGCCTATAACACGGTGGGAATCTGCGCCGGCGCTTCCACCCCCGATGAGGTGATCGACGCCATTGAAAAAGCGCTTGTTATGGGTGAGTATAATCCCGCGTTGAAAAGGAGTTCCGATGAAGGCTATTGAGCTGGCAAAAGCCTATGACCCCCAAAGCTTTGAGGACCGGATCTATGCCCTCTGGAAAGAAGCCGGGGCCTTCAGGCCCGAAGCCTGCCGCGACAGCGGAAAAGCCCCCTATGTGATCGTCATCCCTCCGCCCAATGTAACCGGGGTTCTCCACCTGGGCCATGGGCTCAACAACAGCCTCCAGGATATTGTGATCCGCTTTCACCGGATGCGGGGAGAGCCGGTTCTCTGGGTGCCAGGCACCGATCACGCGGGAATCGCCACCCAGCATGTGGTGGAAAAGAAACTCAGGGCCAAAGGCCTCAGCCGCCACGATCTGGGGCGGGAAAAATTTGTGGAAAAGACCTGGAAGGTCAAGGCGGAACACCACGCCGTCATTTCCCAGCAGCTTGAGCGGATCGGGGCCAGCCTGGACTGGTCGCGGGAGCGGTTCACCATGGACGAGGGGCTTTCCAAAGCGGTGCGGGAAATTTTTGTTACCCTTTACGAGCGGGACTTGCTCTACAAGGGCAATTACCTGGTGAACTGGTGTACTTCCTGCGGCACCGCTTTGGCGGACGATGAGGTGGAGCATGAGGACACGCCGGGGAAGATGTACCATCTCCGGTATTATTTTGCCGATGACGCGGCGTCCGGTGGTTTTGTGGAACTGGCCACCACCCGGCCCGAAACCCTTTTGGGGGATACCGCCGTGGCGGTCCATCCCGAGGACGATCGTTACCGGGGCCTGATCGGAAAAAAAGTCCGGCTCCCCCTGACGGGCCGGGACATACCCATCGTTGCCGATACCTACGTGGACCGGGAATTCGGCACCGGGGTGGTGAAGATCACCCCCGCCCATGATCCCAACGACTGGGAGCTTGCCAAACGGCACGATCTCCCGGTGATCAACATCCTTAGCCCCGACGGCAGGCTCAACGATGCGGTTCCCGAAAAATACCGGGGTTTGGCCGTAACGGACGCCCGGGAGTCCGTGCTTGCGGACCTCAAAGCCGGCGGCTTTTATATAAAAGAAAATGATATTACCCATGCGGTGGGCCATTGTTACCGCTGCCATACGGTGATAGAGCCCTACCTTTCGGAGCAGTGGTTTGTCAGGATGCGGCCCCTGGCGGAAAAAGCCCTGGCTTCCTGGCGGCGGGGGGAAATCGTCTTTTACCCCAAAAAATGGGAAAATACCTATCAGCACTGGATGGAAAACATCCGGGACTGGTGCGTCAGCCGCCAGCTCTGGTGGGGCCACCGGATCCCTGCGTGGTACTGCGAAGACTGCGGCGAAACATCGGTCTCCCGGACGGATATTCAGACCTGCCCCCGCTGCGGGTCCGCACATATCGAACAGGACCCGGATGTGCTTGATACCTGGTTCTCCAGCTGGCTCTGGCCTTTCAGCACCCTGGGGTGGCCGGAAAAAACCGCCGACCTGGCGGCCTATTATCCCACCACCGCGCTGGTAACCGCCTACGACATTATCTTCTTTTGGGTTTCCCGGATGATCATGGCGGGGCTTGAGTTTACCGGAAAGGCCCCGTTCCGGGACATCTACATCCACGGTCTGGTCCGGGACAAACAGGGCCGGAAGATGAGCAAGAGCCTGGGAAACGGCCTTGACCCCCTGGAACTGGTGGATGAATTCGGCGCCGACGCCCTCAAGTTTACCCTGGCCTTTATGTGCGCCCAGGGGCAGGATATTCTTGTGGACAAGGAATCCTTCAAAATGGGTTCCAAATTCGCCAACAAGGTCTGGAACGCCAGCCGCTACAT
>JAISAN010000156.1 GCA_031266635.1 Treponema sp.
TCCCCCTGGCTTAACAGCGAGATCACCCATATTGCCAAAGAACTGAATACGGCAATCCAGGCCCGGCCCGCTATCGCGAACAAAACCAAAATAATGATAACCGAGGCCGCCCAGTGGGATCATATCTATAATACCAGCGGCGGCGCCAGCGCGAGGCAGGGGCAGCTTGACACGTTTTTTAACCCCGCCAACACGGCGACCTATATCGGCGACCTTCCCGCCATGCAGCCCAAGATGATCGGCGGCCACACTTACTACACCCACGCAAGCGATGCAAATCTGCGGAGCCACCGGACCCAGCTCAAGGCAAAGGCCGATTCCCTGGGCGTCGAGGTGTACAGTACCGAATGGTGTCTCCTTACCGGCGGCGAAGGGCTCTCGGACCCGGCCACGGCGAACTACTATGACATTGCCCTGTATATGGCAAAGCTCTGCCACAGCGACATCACCATCGGGGGAATTAGTTCCTGGGCTTACTGGACCGCCATGGACATGGAAATGACCGGCAGAGACCGGTACACCCTGATTGGCCTCTCGCCCGGATCCCCCAACGCATACGACATTAATTCCTACCAAAGCCACAACATCAGGGAATCAGGGTCGATCAAGTCCATGCCCACCCTCTGGGCTTTGGGCAACTACAGCCTCTTTGTCCGGCCCGGCTTTAAGCGGATCGGCATTACGAATGTGGACAACGACGAAACGGGCAACAACAACATAACAAAGCTTATGGCCACCGCGTATAAATCGCCCGACGGCTACACAGACAAGGACGGCAAAGCGGTTGACCGCATCGTGGCGGTGTATGTAAACATGACCACCACCCCCGCGGAGACGGCGGCCATATTCACCGACAACAAACTGCCGGTGCGGATCCGCTGTTTTCGGACCGACGCCGCCAATACCGGCGCTGACAACGGCGGCGGTCTGGGCATGCGCTCCGAAGGGCATAACCAGGGCGTTATCGTCGTTCCGCCCCGTTCCATTTACACCGTCGTGTATGATTTTCCCGTAGAATGAAAAAAGGCCGCTTTCCCAAAACTTCTGTTTTGGGAAAGCATCCTGAGATTTAGGGGAACTTCCCGGCCGCCCCCGTCCTCAGATAACCTTCAATTTCAAAAAGGCCGGAATAAGCGTTCCCGAATAGGCCGCAAGATCCAATGTTCCCGTTCCTTCTCCGGGCCTGACGATTACCAGCGCTTTTCCGCCGGAAGTAAGGGTTTTCGGCAGCGTATATCCCAAAGCGCCGCTTATGTCCGGGGAACAGGAACCGAGGATACTCCCGTCTCCGCTGAGGGCAAATTCGACCAGCGCTTCCTCATTGGGGCAGGGAATCCCCTTGTCATCGGTGATGGTGAGTTCCACATGAACAATATCGGTCCCGCCGGCGGCAAGAACTTTTTTGTCCGGCTGCAGCAGAATCCGCCGGGGGGCGCCCGCGGTCTTGAGCGTCTGGGAACATGCCACATTCCCGTCCCGGTACCCGATAATTTTCATCTCCCCCGGAGCATATTCAAAGGTCCATTCAATAATGCCGTTTTCAAAATCTCCGGGCTTTCTGCGGCCAAATTTTTTCCCGTTAATCCATAACTCAGCTTCATCACAATTAGTGAACACCACGGCGGTAACCGTTTCGTGGCGGAAATGGTCAAAGTTAAGATGGGAAGCGACTTTGGGAAACGACCAGCGTCCCCGGACATAAGCGGATTTACGGCTTGTATCGTATAAAGCAAGGTAGATCATAGGTTCATCGGACCAAATGCTTTTCCGGTACCAGGCATTGGGTTTCAAAAACCCGCAGATGTCGATGATTGCCCCGGCCCAGCCTTTTGTGGGCCAGGTACTTTCTCCCAGATAATCAATACCGGCCCAGATAAACTGGCCGATCACATTGTTGTTTTCCAACACAAAAAGCCAGGGATTTTTTGTGGTTACATCCTCATAATTTGAGGCCGTACCGCTGTAATACTCATAAGATTCAGTCCCCACAATTGGTTTATCTATGGCGGCGGAATAGTCATCATACAGGGCCTCGTGGTAATTGAGCCCCAGGACATCCACCTCTTCCGCCAGCTTTTTGGTAAGTTCAATCAGCTGTGGCAGAGGGGCGCCCACCAGTGAACGGGGATGTACATGGGGTTCCAGGGCGCAGGTTACCGGCCGGTCGTCCAGGGCATGGATAAAGGCCACCAGGGTTTTTAGAATTTTCAGCATATCCTCTGAACCCTGATTTTCCACCTCATTACCGGCGCTCCACATAAAAACCGAAGGGTGGTTCCGGTCCCGCAGAATAAATCCTTCCAAATCCTTTTGCCAGTCTTTATCAAAATGATCGCCGTAGTAGCCGCTTTTCCATTTGTCAAAACATTCATCGATCACGTAAAAACCAAGTTCATCGCAGAGGTCCAACAATTCTTCCGCCGGGGGATTATGACTGGTTCTGATCGCGTTACAGCCTATACTTTTCAGGGTCAGGAGCCTCCGCCTCCAGGCGGCTTCGTAAAAAGCGGAGCCGCTTATTCCGCAGTCATGGTGCAGGCTGACTCCTTTAAGTTTTACCGGCTTCCCGTTTACCCTCATACCCCGGTGGGCGGCGATTTCAATATTCCGGATACCAAAGGGAACTTCCACTTCCTTACCTGTTTTATTTCCCTCATTGTCTTCCAGATACACAAGGGCCCGGTACAGGTTCGGTTCTTCGGCGCTCCACAAAAGCGGCTTTTGAATTACCATGCGCTGCTGCACAATATCTTCCCCCGCGCCGGCAACGGTGAACGGTTTTGACGTTTCCACCACGGTTTTATTGCCGTTGTCCCGGATCTGTACATACACCCTGCCTTTGACCGGGCCGCCGCGGTTAACCAGGGTAACAGCCGCCGTTATTTCCCCCGCCGAACCATGCCCGGCGGGACGGATGATTTTTGTTTTGATACAAACGCCCCAGGTTTTGATATGTACCGCGGGAACAATCCGCAAGTACACATTACGGTACAGGCCCGAACCGGAATACCAGCGGTCCGGCGCTTCTTTGCCGTTATCAAGGCGGACCGCGATACAATTTTCACCCGGCCTTACCAGACCGGTGATATTCAGTTCAAAACTGGCGTAACCGTAGGCCCGGCCGCCGGCTTCTTTTCCGTTGATATATACGGTACTGTTCCGGTACGCTCCGCCAAAATAAATATACGCCTCCTTGCCGCTCAAATCGGGGAGGACAAATTCTTTCCGGTACCAGGCGATCCCTTCCCAGGCAAAAAAGCCCTGCATGTTCTGCGAAGTATAGGAACCTTCGTCCCCCCGCTTAAAGGGCTGGCTTATGACCCAGTCATGGGGCAGATCAACACGCCGCCAGGTCCGGTCCGGATAATTTTCGCGGTACGCATTTTTCGGATCCCCCAGGAGGAATTTCCAGTCCGCGTTAAAAAGAAGTGCGTTTTTGTCGTTCATTGTGTATAAAACTCCTGTTTTGGAACAAGCTCATTCCGGATATTTTGCCCGGCGTTCATCAAGGATTCTACCGGCCCCTGAAACCAGCCAGTCCTTTACCCCCGCGTCCCAGACCCGGTCAAAATCTTCCGGTTTGGCGCAGATGCTTTCAATATAAACATTGGTAGATTTATTAATCAGGGTCTCGGTTAAAGGCCCCGCCTCATAGAAAGTTACCGGGACCACCGGAGCCGGTTCAGCGTTGGTTGAGGATATCCGGTAGGCGTCGGCCACATCTTCTTCGGGCCAGGAGGGATAACTGGCCGCGAGAACACGGGCGGTCAATTCCGGGGTTTCCATGGCGTAGCCGTTGACAAAAGGCGTGTAATCAACATTGGCGGCGCTGTTCATAATCCAGCCCCCGGTAACCGCAATGGCCCTGGGTATGCCGTTAACAATTTCATGGCTTATCCCCTCGTGTCCAAACTGGAGAAAGAAGACATTTTCCCGGCGGCCAAGCCAGTTAAGATACCGGAGGACCGCCTCCGGGTTTTTGGAGGTTTTGGGGATAAAGACCGTGAGCCCTCCGGCCACCGGGGCGCCGCGTTTGTGGGTTATGCCGTCAACGCTGGGAAAACAATCAAGCGGTACGAACAACGCGCCGGGAACATTTTTTTGCAGATCCGTCATCAGCCTGACATTTTCCCGGTATATTTGATCCCAGTTGCCGCCGATTGAACCAACCACGCCGCTTTTAATGAGATTGTCCATCATGTCGCCCGCTTTGTACAGGGGAAAATCCCGGTCGATTAAGCCCGCGTTGTACATTTTATTCAAAAACCGCATCCCCTCTTTATAGCCGGGAACCAGCATATACCGTTCCACCACGGTATTGATAAACCGTTCCTTAAAACTCATATAGGGATCGATAAAGGATTCAAGGATGATTCCGGCGGTCCACCGTACATCGGTAGACAGGGTAAAGGGAACAACCCGGTTTTTACCAACGCCGCCGGGATCTTTTTCCTTAAACGCCGTCAGGGCGTCAAAATATTCCCGGGCCGTC
Source organism: Treponema sp. (assembly GCA_031266635.1). Classification (GTDB taxonomy): domain Bacteria; phylum Spirochaetota; class Spirochaetia; order Treponematales; family Breznakiellaceae; genus JAISAN01. The sequence continues at coordinate 4,493 of JAISAN010000156.1, forward strand.
GCGGGAAGGGGCAGGCCCAGCTTGTCAAGCCAGTCCTTTCTGATAAACAGGTTGTAGGAAGCGGTATACGTATACCGGTTGGTAATCCCATAGAGGGCGCCGTTGTCCTGATTCTGACTCCGCCAGATAAAATCTTTTCCCGGTATCTGGGGATCGGGGCCAAGAAATTCCTTGAGATCGGTTAAAA
>JAISAN010000230.1 GCA_031266635.1 Treponema sp.
ACCCTGTCCGCCAGGCGGGCCAACAGGTACGCCTGGCAGAGGATTAAGCCGCCGGTAACAAAACCGGCGGCCGCTGTGCCGAACAAAAATTTTCTACTGCCCCTCGTTTCCCGCAGTAAATTTTTGTTGAGCAATTAGGGAACCTCTGAAAACCCCGGTTGGGTTTTCGGAGGTTCCTTAGAGAAAATTGCGAATTTTTTGATATATAAAGAATTACGCAAACGCAATTTTCTCCAAAGGGTAAGAAAACCTCTAAAAACTGAAGTTTTTAGAGGTTCCCTCTCGTTAATAAACCAGATCCTTGGGATCGCTGGTAACCCGTTTTTTGTATACCCAGAAATTCCAAATCTGATACAGAAGTACGATGGGCGTAAAAATCAGCGCCACGATGGTCATGATTTTCAGGGTGTACTGGCTGGAAGACGCCGCTTCGATAGTCAGACTTACGCCGTCCCGGACAATCAGCACGTTGGGATACATGATGGCAAACACCGTGACGGTTACGAAGACGATCATCAGAGCCACGCTGACAAAGGCCAGGCCGTATTTCTGTTTCCACTGGGCAAAGACGGAAACCAGCAGCGCCACCGCCGCCAGGGCCACCGTGATAATGGCCAGCGGTTTGGTAAGGATGGCGGTCTGGAACAGGGTAAAGACAACCCAGAGAACCGTTACCGGCACCAGAATAATACCGGTGCGGAGGGCTATCTTTTTAGCCCTGGCGAGAACCGCCTCGTCCCCGACCTTGAGGGTCAGGAAACACGCGCCGTGGTAGAGGAAAAGCAGGAACGTTACCACCCCGCCGAGCAGACAGAAGGGATGCAGCAACTTAATAAAGAAAAGCCAGCCGGTGTCGGTGGACACGCCCCGGATCAGATTGGCCACCGCCACGCCCCAGAGGAGGGCGGGGAGAAAACTGCCGATACAAAAGGCCCAGTCCCAGCAGTTCCGCCATTTGGGATTTTTGCTTTTGCTGTGGAATTCAAAGGCCACACCCCGGAGGATCAGGCCCACCAGAATCAGAAACAGGGCCAGGTAAAACTTGCTGAATAGTTCGGCGTACCAGAGGGGGAAGGCCGCGAAAATCGCGCCCCCCGCCGTCAGGAGCCAGACTTCATTGCCGTCCCAGAAGGGGCCGATACTGTTGATTACCACCCGGCGTTCCTTATCGTCCTTGCCGGCAAAAGGCACTAGCATCCCAACGCCGTAGTCAAAACCTTCCAGGAACAGGAATCCGACAAACAAAACCGTAATCAAAACAAACCAAATAATACTGAGCATTCCATTCCCTCCTATGCTTCCTGCGGCTCCGCGCCGGATTCAGACGGGGCCTTCCCGGCGGCTTTCGTCAGAAGGTACACGTCCACAATAGCCAACGCGGTGTAGATTATCACAAATCCCACGAATGAGATCACGACAAACGACATGGGTATGTCGGATACGCCGTCCTGTATGCGCTGGAGGCCGTATACCACCCAGGGCTGCCGGCCCACCTCCGCCATGATCCAGCCGAAGGTACTGGCGATGAAGGGGAGGAACAGGGCGGGTAACATGATTTTAAGATACCAGACCTGTTTCTCCAGAATGCCCTTGGCGTAGAAGATGATCGCCAGGAGCCCCAGGAGCGCCATTACGATGGCCAGGCCGAACATAATACGGAAACTCCAGAAAGTCAGGGCCACCGGGGGAATATAGTTTCCCGGCCCGTATTGGGCTTCCATATCAGCCTGTATATTGTTGATCCCCTGCACCTGGCCGGTGATGAAGCTGTAGTAATTCATGAAGCTCAGGCCGCCGGGAACGGCGAGTTCCCAGGTGTTTCGCCTGTTTTGTTCATCAATGCCGCCTATCAGCACAATGGGGGCGGGGTCCGCGGTTTCCCAATGGGCTTCCGCCGCCGCCATCTTCATGGGCTGGGCCTGGGTCAAATACTGGCCCTGCAGGTGGCCAATAACGGTAACCAGGACCCCGGCGATAATACCGGCCACCGCGCCGTATTTGAAGGATTTCTTGAAAAATTCGGGGTTGCTTTTCTTTACCAGATGATACGCGCTGATGCCCATGACAAAGAAAGCCGCCGTGACCATACCCGCCGTAACAACGTGGGGGAACTGGAACAGCACATGGGGGTTGGTGAGCAGGGCCGGGAAGTCGTTCATTAAGGCCCGGCTGCCGTCCTCCGCCATTTCATACCCTACCGGATTCTGCATAAAGGAGTTGGCCGCCAGAATCCAGAAGGCCGACAGGTTTGAGGCAAAAGCCACAATCCAGATGCTGGCCAGGTGGATTTTTTTCGACAGCCGGTTCCAGCCGAAAATCCAGATACCCAGAAAGGTTGACTCAAGAAAAAACGCCAGCAGGGCCTCAATGGCCAGGGGCGCGCCGAAAATATCGCCGACGAACGCCGAATACCCCGCCCAGTTCATTCCGAAGTGGAATTCCTGGACGATACCGGTAACCACGCCCATAGCGAAATTGATCAGGAACAGTTTGCCCCAGAACAACGTCATTTTCTTGTACTTTTCGTCATTGGTCTGGACGTAGCGGGTTTCCATAATCGCTACAAGGATACCCAGACCCAGAGTCAAAGGTACAAAGAAAAAGTGATAGATAGAAGTTGCCGCAAACTGCAGTCTCGCGAGAAAAAGTCCTTCCATATTTCCCTCCATTCTTTTTTGGTCTTCGGCAGAATACTCCGCCCCTGCGAAGTTGTTGATCTTTTTAGACAACTATAGTTTAACACACAATATTTTATCCGTCAACAAAATACTAAAAATCGTAAAATTCCACATCACCGGAATCCGGGAACCGCTAAAAACTTCAGTTTTTAGCGGTTTTTTTACATTAACCGGCGGCCAGGAGGTCAAGAATTTCCAAAAAGCCCTGACGAACCGGTACTTTTGGCAGGGATTCCAGTAAGTCCCTGGCCTGGGCCGCGTGGGCGTCTATGGTTTCCCGGGTAAATTCAATGCCCCGGGAGGAATTGACGATATTCTGTATTTCTTCCTCCACTTCCCAGGAAACCGCCGCCCCCGTCCCGATGGTGTGGATCACCTCCCGGAGCCGCCGGCCGGCCGGATGGTGGAGGGCATGGATGATGGGCATGGTGTAGGTTCCGTTCATAAAATCGCTGTGGACCGGTTTTCCTTCCTGCCGGGCGCTGGAGGTTACGTTCAGCAGATCGTCCCGGAGCTGGAACAAATAACCGATATGTTCGCCTATCTGCCGCAGCAGCATGGAAGTTTTTTCGCCGCACCCGCTTTCCATGGCGCCGATTGCGCAGGCCGCCACAAAAAGGGACGCGGTTTTGCCGAAGATATTGGAAAGGTAGTCCTCAATGGTGGTTTCCGTATCGTAAGAACGGGCCAGTTGGCCTATCTCCCCGTAACACATAACTTCCACGGTTTTTGCCAGGAGCATTCCCGCTTCTGTGGACGCCTCTTTGAAAAGATAATAGACGATACGGCTCAGGACAAAATCCCCCGCGTAGACCGCCATTTCTTTGCCGAATTTCGACTGTACCGTCTGCCGCCCCCGGCGCAGGGGAGAATCGTCCACAATATCATCGTGGATCAGGGAGGCGGTGTGGATCATTTCCACCGCGGCCCCCATCTTGCAGAGCCGTTCCCGGCAGCCGGGCCATTTGGGGCCGAAACGGCCGGCAAGCAGCAGCACCATGGGCCGTACCTTTTTGCCGCCGGTGGCGTTGATTTCGTTGAGCACCGAGCGGAGGCCCGTATGCCCGCTCTCGTCATGGAGGTACTCGTCCACATACACATCCACGAGCCTGAGATCGTCCTGGAGACCTTCTATTTGATCAAACACAGCCATACTCATTCTCCCTTGACGGATAATTGTAAGAATATATGGAGCAAAATCATGACAAAATACGCGGTGTAGGCCAGCAGATCGGCCAAAATAATCATTTTAAAGCACAGGGCCCGCTGGGTATGGAGATAGGCAAGATGAAACAGGCGCTTGAAAAGTGGCAGCCCCGCAAGCAGTACCGGCGCAATTCCCAGAACGGCAAAACCGAAGCGCCACAAGCCGATAAGGGGCAGGGACAGCAGCATGAGGAGAAACAGCGCGAGATATAATTTTCGCGCCCGTTCCCGCCCCAGGAGCCGGGGAAGGGTTTTTCTTCCCGCCAGGGCGTCCCGTTCTATATCACAGAGATTGTTGGTCATCATTACAAGGCCCACGCCGATGACGCAGGGAAAGCTGAGGAGTAGGATTTCCGGGTCCGTCCGCCCCGTTACCGCCGTGTAGACCCCAAAGGGGATGAGCCCGCCCATGACAAAACCGGATACCGCCTCGCCCAGCGGCAGAAAGGAAATTGGCAGGGGACTCGCCGAATATAAAACCAGCGCGGCGGCGCCGGCGAGTCCCGCAAATAGAGGGACGGGGCCGCTTAAAAACACCACATAAACGCCCAAAAGCCCCGCCGCGGCAAGGAAGGCGATGGCCAGATACAGCACAGCCCTGGGCCTGATACGGTTATACACCAGCACCGCGTCTTCCGGTTCATCGGAATTTTCTTTGGTGTCAAGCCCCTTGATATAATCGTAATAATCGTTGAACGTGTTGGCCGCGGACTGCATAAGGATCACAATCAGGAGCAGGGCGGCCGAAAGGAGCGGCGAAAAACGGCCGGTCCGATCCAGCGCCAGTAAAACGCCGAGGATTGCGGGCGTTACCGACGCGGGGGGCCATGTATGGGGGGCCGCAAGCCGCAGGGCCATAAGAGGGGTCAATTTTTGCATCTGTCCGCTTCCGGTCTCCGGCTTACCGGCGGGGGAAACATACAAGGTAGTACCTCTTTTTATATTTTACTATATTTGTCATAAATATCAAATCGTAATGGAGTTGTTCAGAAACTTCAGTTTATGAACAACAACCGCTAAAAACAGCAAAATGCGGAGCATTTTGCATAGACTTGTTCGATAACCAACCGGGTTATTGAATAAGTTCAACATCCTTTTATGATGGCCAAGGAACTTAAATTAAGGAACCTCTATTATGCCACGGGGCACGGCGGCCCGTTTTTTCCGTTTTTTTCACATCCGGCGCATCCGGCGTCCGGGCCCGCTTTATCACAGCAGCTTCCCCCGGAAATAGGCTTACGGCCGAATATAACGCCCACGGACATGAGGCCCACCACCACAAGAATGACGCCGAATGTTATCAACAGGGTTGCCATAGTTTTTCCTTTGAGCCGGCCGTCCGGGAACCCCGCCGGGACCCCCGGATGTTTCCGCCCTTAATCGTCAACCTGCCGCGCCGCCAAAATCGTCGAAGATGATGTTGTCCCGCTCCACCCCCAGATCGGTCAGCATCTTGATCGCCGCGGCGGTCATCAGGGGCGGGCCGCACATATAATACTCGCAGTCTTCCGGGGCGGGATGATCTTTCAGATAGTTGTCATACAGCACTTGGTGAATGAACCCGGTAAGGCCCGTCCAGTTGTCTTGGGGCAGCGGATCGGAAAGGGCCAAATGCCAGGTGAAGTTGGGATTTTCCGCCTGAAGCCGGTCGTACTCTTCGCCATAAAACGCTTCTTTCAGGGAACGGGCCCCGTACCAAAAGCTGATTTTCCGGTTCGTCTTTAACCGCTTCAACTGGTCAAAGATGTGGGACCGCATGGGGGCCATGCCCGCGCCGCCGCCGATATAGATCATTTCAGCGTCCGTATCGCGGGCGAAAAATTCGCCGAAGGGGCCGTAGACCGTTATCTTGTCCCCCGGTTTCAGACTGAACGCGTAGGAGGACATAACGCCCGGCGGCACGTCGGGCTGCCGGGGCGGGGGGGATGAGATGCGGATGTTGAATTTTACAACTCCCTGTTCCTCCGGGTAGTTGGCCATTGAATAGGCCCGGGTGACGGTCTCATCAACTTTGGAGGTATAACGCCAGAGGTTGAATTTGTCCCAATCGCTCCGGTATTCGCTTTGAACATCAAAATCTTTGTAGTTCACCACATGGGGCGGGCACTCCAGCTGCATATAACCGCCGGCGCGGAAATTCACGTTTTCCCCTTCCGGCAGGCGCAGGGTGAGTTCTTTGATAAAGGTGGCGACGCTGGGATTGGATTCCACCGTACACTCGTATTTTTTTACGCCGAACACCTCTTCGGAGACGGTGATTTTCATGTTCTGTTTGACCGGCGTCTGGCAGCCAAGCCGCCAGTGGTTCCTGGCCTGGCGGCGGGTAAAATGAGGCTCCTCCGTGGACAGCATATCGCCGCCGCCTTCAAAGACCTGGCATTTGCACTGGCCGCAGGTGCCGCCGCCGCCGCAGGCGGAAGACAGGTAAATGTGTTGGCCCGCCAGGGTTTTCAGCAGCTTCCCGCCGGCGGGAACGATAATATTTTTTTCGCCGTTGATCTCAATGGTCACATCGCCGGCGCTGACCAAAGCGGCCCGGGCGATGAGGATAATGACCGCCAGGGCCATAACCACCGCGGTAAACATCCCGATGGCAAGGTAGATTTCCTGAGTGTTCATCCTGTCTCCTTAAATCTGTATGCCGGAAAAGCACATGAAACCCAGGGCCATCAAGCCGATGGTGAGAAAGGTGATCCCCTTCCCCTGGAGTCCCGCGGGCACATTGCTGTATTTTAATTTTTCCCGGATACCCGCCAAAAGCGCAATCGCCAGCGCCCAGGACGCGCCGGAACCGACGCCGTAAACCAGGCTTTCGGAAAACGTGTAATCCCGTTCCACCATAAAAAGCGATCCCGCCATGATAACGCAGTTAACGGTAATCAGCGGCAGAAAGATCCCCAGCGCGTTGTAGAGCTTGGGCATATATTTATCCATCGCCATTTCCAGAATCTGCACTATGGCGGCAATAACGCCGATATAGGTGAGGAAACCCAGGTAGGATAAATCCACATTCGGCAGCCCCGCCCAGGCCAGCGCCCCGTCCCGCAGCAGGTAGTTATATACCAGATTGTTGACGGGAACGGTAATGGCCTGAACCACAATGACCGCAATTCCCAAACCGAAGGCGGTGTCTATCTTCTTGGACATCATGATGAAAGAACACATACCTAAGAAGAAGGCCAGGGCCATGTTTTCGATAAGAAGGGCCCGTACAAAAAGACTTAATAAATGTTCCATGCCGGTCCTCCTTAACTTTCCTGTTCCGAAAATTGCGGCGCCAGCGTAAACGGCGCTTCTTCCCGCTGGTCCTTTTTCCATATCCGCAGGGCCCATATAATGAGGCCGATGAGGAAAAACGCGGAAGGCGGCATGAGGAGCAGGCCGTTGGGATTATACCAGCCGCCTTCTTTCACCACCGGCAGGATGACAAAGCCGAG
>JAISAN010000246.1 GCA_031266635.1 Treponema sp.
TTTCCCATAACCGGAGGCGGCCTTGAGGCCGCCGTACGCGCTGCACCGGCGAAAGCGCCGCGTCAAGCGGCGTTAAAAAAACCCAGTGCCCCGCGTCAGCGCTCAAAAAAAGCGCCGCATTTTCCCACAACCGGAGGCGGCCTTGAGGCCGCCGTACGCGCTGCACCGGCGAAAGCGCCGCGTCAAGCGGCGTTAAAAAAACCCAGTGCCCCGCGTCAGCGCTCAAAAAAGCAATACGCGCCAGCGCCGTTCCTCCATCATACTCCAAAGAGCGCCCGGCATTCAAGATAGTACCGCTTTTCAACGGCTTCTCCCATAGAGAAGCTTTTCCGGGGCAGAGGGCCGGAGCGGGCTACGGTTTCAAAGAGGCCGCTTTTTTTGACCGGGGGGAGGAGGATACCCACCGCCCGAGCGGCGGAATTGGCCGCCAGACGGAAGAGTTCGTCCTCACCGTGAATATAGTCAATTGAAGGGGCGTTGTTCCCCGCGCCGCCGCTTGGGACTAAATCGTCCAGCAGGGGCTGGAGGCTTACCGTGGCCAGACCCGGCGCGTCGAATTCAACCAGGACGCCGCGATCCCCCGAAACAAGGCCCAGGCGGTTTTTGTCCGTTTCCCGGCCGCCGACCAGACGGGACAGGGCGGCTCTGTCCCCGGCCGGGCGGCTGGAGAAGCCGGGCAGTATGGAAAGCCGCTTTACAAGCTCATCAAGGCCGGTATGAAACAGCACACGATGGATCGGTTCGAACCGGATTGCCGGATCGTAGAGGTTTTCGATTTCCGCCAGGGCATAACGGCAGGGGTGGTTCATCAGATCCCGGTCGCCGGCATGGGCCTTTTTATACTCCTTCCAGATTTCCCGGGCGGCACCCAGGGAATGATTACCGTCCCCCACGGCAAAGAGGAACGGGACTTCCCCGGCCGCCCCGTACCGGGTCCGGGATCGCTGGGCCAGGGCCTCAAAGCCCCCGGCCAGGAAAGCCCAGTCCGCCGGATCTTCCAGAAACCAGCCGGACAGATCTCCGCCCCCCAGCATCAGGGGGCTTTGGTAGGCCGGGGCCGCGGATTTTGCCCGTTCCCCCAGGGCGGGAAGAATTTCGTCTTTGTCGTCGTCTATAAGGATAAGGATATGGGGGCTTTCCAGGGCGGCGCCCCGGCGGGTCTCCATCCGGAGGGGGAGCCGTTCCGGCACGGTGCCTTCGGTGGTCCGAATCAGGGGCCGGGAGGCGGGGTCCCAGTCGTATTGTTCCAGATCCAGGGCGATTACGAGGCCCCGGCGGCTTCCGTGACGGGGGGTGTTCCGTTCCAGATACACACAGCCGCGCCGGGGCGGGGCAAAAGTTCCGTCCCGAAGATAGGCGGCCATAGTTTGGTGGATAGCGTTGATCCGGGCCCCGCGGCCTTCATCCTGAAGGTAAATTTCGGGAAAGATCAGGTTCAGGGCGGAGGGGGCGTCCCCCGCCTGTTGCCGGGCTTTCTCCCAGTAGGCCTGGTCCTGGGTAAATTGATCGCAGGCGATCACCGCCCACTTTTCCGTATCTATCCCCGGTCCGGGGAGCAGGATTTCCGGTATCTTGAGGCCGATACCGGCCAGTTTTTGGTGAATATCTTCCATAATATGCCCAATGTACCGTATTTCGCCGGATAATGCCATACGATGCCGGGGTAAACGCAGGAGCCCTGGATTACCGCAGATTCTCCTTGACAAAGCGGCGGGATGAAACAATAGTTGAAGTATGCTATAACGGACTCTAAAAGGAGTTTAATCCGTGCAGTTGCAGCGTCCGTCATTCATCCAGGAACAGCGGCTTAGGATGAGTCCCCAGATCTATCAGTCGATCAAACTGATGGAACTTCCCATTGTGGATTTGCGGGAAAAAATTGAAGAAGAAATAGAACGGAATCCCGCCCTGGAGGTCCTGGAGGATCATACGACGGTTTCCCTTGACGCGGCGGTGCCGCTCCGGAAGGAGGAGGATGACTATTTTGAGGCCACCTCCGATTCGGGATTCGTCCGCCGGGGGGGGGACGCGGCCACTGAGGAACAGCACCGGTTTATCGAAGGGGTTCTGTCCCGGCCGGAGACCCTCCAGGAGCATCTGTTACAGCAATTACAACTGGAACCGGTGGACGGCGAACTGCGTTTTATTTGCGAAACGCTCATTCAGAACCTTGATCAAGACGGCTTTCATAAGGAGCCGGTGGAGCTGCTTTTTAAAGCGGCCCCGGACCGCCCCCGCCCGTCCCCGGAACGGATCGCCGAGGGAATGCGGCTGGTCCAATCCCTGGACCCCGCCGGAACCTGTACCGCGGATTATCGTGAATCCCTCAAAGCGCAGATAGGGTTTCTTCCCGGCGCTCCCCCGGGGATTGAGGAAGCCCTGGATCATCTGGCGCTTTTAGAGCGGGAAAAATTCGCGGAGGTGGCGAAAAAACTCAACCGTACCGAGTATGAGGTTCAACTTTTTTTTGACCGGATCAAGGAACTGTCCCCCTTCCCCGGCAGGTCTTTTGCCTCATCGGACGTCCGCTTTGTGGTTCCCGATATACAGGTGGTAAAAAAAGAAGGGGAATTTGTTATTATCCTCAACGATGAAGAAATCCCGGTTCTGGGCCTTAATCCTTTTTTTATGAAAGTCGCCGAAGGCCCCAAAAAGGGCGGCGCCGGGGTCGCCCGGGATTTTGTCCGGGAAAACATCAAAGAGGCCCGCTGGTTTATCCACTCGGTGAACCAGCGGAATCACACCCTCCTCAGAGTTACCCGGGCCATCGTTGAATTTCAGCGCCCCTTTTTTGTGAACGGCCCGAAATTTTTGGCGCCCCTTACCTTACGGGACATCGCCGGGGAATTGGGGGTTCACGAAACCACGGTTTCCCGTATCGCCAACGGCAAGTATATGCAGTGCGAATGGGGGATCTTCGAGATTCGTCATTTTTTCAGCAATTCAATCAGCGGCGCCGGGTCCGGCGGGTCCCGGTATTCCAAGGAGGGGGTCAAGGAAATCATCCGGGAATTGATCTCTGCGGAGGGCCGGCGTTTTTCGGATCAGGAAATCGCCGGCTTCCTGGCGAAACAGGGCATCCCCCTGGCCAGGCGGACCGTGGCAAAATACCGGAACGAACTGGATTTAGGTTCATCATACACCCGGTAAGGGGAAGTCCAATATACGGAGGTACCTATGAATATTGATGTCAAGGCTGTCCATTTTGCTTTGAGTGATGAGACAAGGGAGTACCTGGATCGGAAAATAGCCCGCATCCACAATGCGGAGAACATGATTGTTGATTTGCGTTTTACCGTAACCAAGGACAAGGATTTTGAGGCGGAAGCGACGGTTAATTTCCGCTGGGGCGTTTCTATCCATGTAAAAGAACATGACTTTGAGCTCAACCCCGCCATCGATAAATTGATGGACCGGCTTGAAGCGAAGATCACCAAGGAGAAAGAAAAAGTTAAAGAACGAAGATAGAGGCGGTTTCGAAATAACCGGTTTTGAAATTGGCCCGATAGATCCGGCCGGGAGGCTCCCCGGATAAACGCGCGGTATGAAACCCTTAAGCGCGCATAAAGACGCCGCGGCGTTTACGCGGTGAAGGTTTACTCCGTCTCCGGCCCCATCCCCGCCTCCGCCGCCAGGGAATCGGCGGAGTACCGGCCCCGCCGGCCCGGCCCCGCGCTGAGCCGCTGTTTTGCCGCCTCCTGATCTTCCAGGGCCAGCTTCGCCGCGGCCCGGACCGCCCGGGCCGCCCCCCGGCTGAGTCCGCAGCGTTCCGCCAGTTCCGCCGGGTCCGCGGCGGCGATGGCCGTCACGCTGGCGTATGCCTTCATAACCGCCGCCGCCCGTTTCGGGCCTATGCCCTCCACCGATTCCAGAACCGGGAAAAAGAGGTCCCCGGAACGAAGCCGCTGGTTCAGGGTGGTGGCGAAACGGTGGGTCTCGTCCCGGACAAACTGTAACACCTTCAGGGCTTCGGACCGCCGGGAGAGGACCACCGGCGTTTTTGCCTGGGGCAGCCAGAGTTCCTCATCCCGTTTGGCAAGACCCACCACGTCAAGGTCCAGCCCCAGGCCGTCCAGAATCCCCTTGGCGGCATTTACCTGGCCTATACCTCCGTCGATCAATACCAGATCGGGCAGCTCGGTCCCCTCCCGGACAAGCCGGGAATAGCGGCGTTGTACCGCCTCCCGCATGGCGGCGAAATCGTCCACCACCCCCACCACGGTCCGGAGCTTGAAGTGGCGGTAATTTTTCCGGTCCGGAACGCCGTTTTTGAAGGAGATAAGGGAAGCCACCGGGTGTTTGCCGTCAAGCTGGGCAATGTCAAACCCTTCGATCCGTTCGGGCCGGGCCCTGAGCCCCAGGGCCTTGGCCAGTTCATCCAGGGCCGGGCCCGCCCCCCGCTCCTTGAGCCGCCGCCTGAGATCTTCCAGGGCGTTTTGGCGGGCCATCGAGAGGATGGCGGCGTGGTGTTTTTCCTTTGGGGGACAGAGCTCCGGCTCAAACCCGAATTGTTCGCGGAACCACCGGGAAAGCTGGTCCAGGGCCGAATCCGCCCGGTCCGCCGCGGCTCTGTCCCCATCTGCCGCGGCCCGGCCGCCCGCGCTCTCCGGCGGCTCCCCCGTTCCCCCACCCCCTCCGCTGTTTCCCATGGCGAGGTAGATCTTCGGCGGCGGCGGCCGGTCGGGGCTGTAGTAGGCGGCGGCGAAGGTTTCTAGGGATTCCTGTTCATCCGCGGCGGAGTGGGTTCTGAACAGCTCCCGGCCCGTCATCTTGCCCCCCCGCATGGAAAAAACCGTAAAGGTGGTAAAGACCCCCTCGGTGGCCCAGCTGATGTAATCCCGGCCCTCGGGGTCGAAGTCCACCACGGAACTTTCCCCGGAAAGGTCTTTAATGGCCCGGATGGCGTTCCGCAGCTGGGCGGCCCGCTCAAACTTGAGTTCCCCGGCGGCTTCGTGCATTTTTTCGGTCAGGTTTATAATCAGGGATTCGGTTTCCCCGGACAGCAGCTCCTGAACCCGCCGGACATGGCCCCGGTATTCTTCGGCGCTGATCTTTCCACAGCAGGGGGCCATACAGCGGCCGATGTGATAGTACATGCAGGGGCTTTCACGGTTCCGCAGAACCCGGCATTTCCGCAGGGGGAAGAGCTTTTCCACCAGGTCCAGCATGGTATCCACCGCCTGGATATTGGGAAAAGGGCCGAAGTAGAGGCTTTTGTCTTCGATGATGTGGCGGGTTCTGAAAACCCGGGGGAACTCCTCGGCGGTAATGCGGATCACCGGGTAGGTTTTGCCGTCCTTAAGGTTGATGTTGTACCGGGGGGAATGTTGTTTGATCAGGGTATTTTCCAGCAGCAGGGCTTCGTATTCGCTGGCCAGAATGATGGTCTCGATGGAATGGGCGCGGCGGATCAGGGTGGCGGTTTTGACATCCTTTTCCCCGGAAAAATAGGAACCCAGGCGGTTTTTCAGGAGCCGGGCCTTGCCCACATAGATGACCCGGCCTTCCTCATCCCGCATAATATAAACCCCCGGTTTCAGGGGGGCCTCCCGGGCGGCGGCCCGCAGGGTGTGGTATTTTTCCGAAAGCCCGTCATGGCTCATGGGTATGCTCCGTATATCCGCCGCCGGAATTTCGTGGCATTTTCCGTATATCAGAGAAAAAATATGCCGATAAGATAGGGGGGATCCCTAAATTCAAACAAAGGGCCCCCCCAAACAGGAATACATGAAAAAAGAATCAGGGTTCATACTGCTAGTGTACCTCTTTTTGTGCTTCGCCGGTAGTCTTTACGGGCTGGGAGAAAAAACCATCTCCATCGGCGGAGCTTCGGCCTGGGAGCGGATCGAACGGCGGATCGATATTGCGGAACTTACCTGGGTCCGGCCCCATCCCGTACTGGCGCTCTCTTCCGCGTCAGCGGGAAAAAGTCCCGTGGAGGCTCAGATTCTGGATCTGGCTGTTTCTTTTGACGAATCCCGGCCAGAGCTTTTCCGGGACGCCGCCGGCAATTACCGGATTATTACCGTTTCGCCGGGGGATACGGCGGGTTCCTCCATGCTGGAAGCCGCGGACCGGCGCTGGGCCAGGGCCGGAACCGGGGCGGCCCTCTTTTCCGGTTACGCCGGAGCTTCCGCGGGGGCCGGCGGAGGCCCCCTGATCATCGAGCCCCGGAGCCGGAACGCCCTCTTTTCGCCGGACAATCAAATCCGGGACTTTACCCTGGAATTCTGGCTCTTCCCCCTGAACATGGCCAACGGGGAACAGATCCTCTCCTGGATTTCTTCCCGGCCCCTGCCTCTCGAAGAAGGCCGGGCCGCCGGAACCGGAGACCGGGAATTTGCCTTTCAGCGGATCCTCTGTACGGCGGTCAAAAACCGCCTCCAGTGGACCTTTCTCGATGTGTTTTCCGTTTCCGGCGCTTCCGGCGGCGTGAGCATCACCCTGAGCGGCGATACCCCGGTAACGCCGAAAACCTGGAGCCATCACCTCATCCGCTTTGACTCGGATACGGGGCTGCTTGAATACCTGGTAAACGGCAAAATCGAGGCCATTGATTACGCCAGTTCCACCCGCCGGGAAGGGGGGGAAGTGTATGTCCCCATCATGGGGGAGGGGGGGAGTTTTACTCTGGGAAACCGATTTATGGGGCTTCTGGATGAATTTAGAATTTACGGCGTCTATATCGGCCAGCCGGATATTCAATGTTACGCCCCCAGGGGGGGCCGGATAGAAACCCGGGCCATTGATCTGGGGGAGGGGAGCAGCGGCATCCTCAAGGTTGAGGCCCTGGGGGGCCGGACTGGCGTATCGGGGGGCCGGGTCTTGAACGAATACGCCGGTTCCGGGGATTTCCGCTTTGACGATGATTCGGCGGTCCAGTTTTTTATCCGGGCCGCCGACAGCCCCTACCGCTGGACCGGGGACGACTGGCGGCCCTTCATCCCCGGCGCGGCATTGCCGGAGGATTTCCGGGGCCGCTATGTGCAGCTTGCCGCGGACTTTTATCCCTCCGGGGACGGTGAAACCAGCCCCTATCTGGAAGAGATTCGGATCACCTACCGGCCCAATGAGGCCCCCATGCCGCCTTCCCGGGTAACGGTTCTGGCCGGGGACGGGGCGGTGGAATTGAACTGGGGGAACAGCCCCGATGCTGATGCCGCGGGGTATCTGGTATACTACGGCAGGAGCCGGGGCGAATATTTCGGCGAAGACGCCGGGCCGGGAGCCTCCCCCATTGACGCGGGAAAACGGACCAGCCTGCGGATTGAAGGGCTGGAAAACGGCGTCCTCTACTATTTCGCGGTGGCCGCCTATGACCGGCGGGAAGGGGCCGGGAATTCCGGCCTGCCGGGAACCTTTCACACGGGGGAATTTTCCCGGGAAGTATCGGCCCGGCCCCTGCGGGGAATAAGCGCGAGGGTAATCCAATGAGTCCTCCCGATATTCAGGATATTCTGGAACGGGCCAAAGGTTCCGTCAGGGTAGGGGATCATGAGGAAGCTGAACGGCTCCTGAAAAATTATCTCGCCAAAACCCCGGACAGCCGGGACGCCCATCTGCTTCTGGGAACCACGCTGGCAAAAATGGGGAAACTTTCCGAAGCGGGGGATGAATTCAATATCCTTTTGGCCAGGAACCCCGAGGATCTGGAAGCCCTCAACAATATGGCCGTTATCTACCGCCGTCAGGGCAAACTGCAGGATGCCCTGGCCGTTCTTGTGGAAGCCATTGACATTGATCCCACCCGGGCGGAATTTCATTACAATATCGGGAATATTCATAAACAGCTGGGAAACCTAAAGGCCGCGTCTATGGCCTATGCCAAGGTGGTTGAGCTGGACCCCAATTATACTCCCGCCTACAACAATCTGGGCACCATTTACGAACAGCTTAAAGAATACGATAAAGCTTTTGCCGTGTTCCGCAAGGGTCTTAATCTGGACCGGAACAATCCCACCCTGCATTTTAATTACGGGGTAACCCTGGAGGCCAACGCCCTGCTGGAAGAAGCGGCCAACGAATACCGGGCAAGTATCCGCAGTAAACCCGGCTGGCTGGAGCCCATGAATAATCTGGGGATTGTACTTTTTAAGCAGGGAAAACATGACAAGGCCCTCTCAATGTTCAAGCGGATCCTTTCGGCGGATCTTATGAACGCGGAGGCCCGGAATAATATGGGCGTGGTTCTGGCGGATCAGGGGCGGACCAAAGAGGCGATTCAGAATTACCGTCAGGCGATTGAGGCGGACCCCCACTACATAAAGGCCGTTGTTAACCTGGAACGGATTCTGGAAGACACCGGGGATTTTGCCGACGCCATTGTGGAAATGGAAAAGCTGATCAAGTTAAGCCCGAATAGTGTAGAGGTGCGGACCCGTCTTGCGGGTTTGTATCTCAGGATGGAACGTTACCCCGAAGCCCTGGAAGAGGTAAAAGCGGCTCTGGACTGGGACCCGGAAAATATTCAGGCCCTCAGGATCGAAGGTATGGTGCTTCGGGTTCTGGGGAAGGACGAGGAAGCCGAGGCTATTTTCAAAAAAATCCTTGCGATTGATCCGGCCAACGATTCTTTTCATCTGGATCTGGCGGATATTTATTTTAAGCGGAAGGAATATACGGAAGCGGAGGAGCGGATCAACGCCTTCCTTGTCCGGCGTCCCAATGACCGGAAGGCAAAACTCCTTCTGGGAAGACTTTATGCGGAAATGGGGAACCGGACCCACGCAATTCAGATTTTTGAGGAACTTGCCAGGGCGGACCCCAATGATACGGAAGCCCTGTCCGCCGCCGCGGAACTGCACAAAAATGCCGGATCCATTGAAAAGGCCCTTCGCACCGCGGATGCCCTGGTAAATCTCCAGGGAAAACGGGCCAACCCGGAAGACCTTTCGGATTTGAACAAGTCGCTGGAATTTTACGAAAACGCCGTCAATGCGTATTCCAGTTCCGTCAGGGAAATGTGGGACCGGAATATCAAATTGGCGCTGGAAATGCCGGAGGGGGAGCCGGAAGCGGAAAATAATATGCCCCTGCTCTTTGGCGCCGCCGGAATAGCGCCCGCGGTGGACGAGGAAGCGGAGATCCTTTTTGTTGAAGATGTGGAAAACCGGGAGGAGCTTATCGGGGAAGAAGACCTGGAACCCCCGGAAGAGCCCCTGCCCCTGTATGAAGAAAAGGATACTTCTCTGGATAATATGGCGGATCGATTTGCGCCCATGCCTCCGATATTTCCGTCCTATCCTCCGCCGTCCCCGCCGCCTGCGGCCCAGGACTCTCCTCCTCCGCCGCCACCTCCTTCGCCACCGCCGCCGCCGGTTCCCCAGAATCCGCCGCCGCCGCAAGCTTATCCGCCGCCGCAGTATCCACCGTCCCCGCCGCCTGCGCCCCAGGACTTTCCACCGCCGCCACCTCCTTCGCCGCCACCTCCGCCGCCTGTTTCACCGCCGCCGGTTCCCCGGAATCCGCCACCGCCGCAAGCTTATCCGCCGCCGCCTCCGCCTCCTCCGCCACCTCCGCCACCGCCCCAGGAACCCGCACCCGCGCCTGTTGAAGAGGATGAACCGTTCCCCGGCATGGCGGCGGATGATCAAACGGATTATCCCTCAGAGGAAATTCCCCTTGATGCGGAACCATTGGAGGAAGAAGCGGTTCCCGATCTTGAAACGGAAGAAAATTTTGAAGAGGAAACGCCGGAAGAAGAAAGTATCTTTGGGGAAGAAGAACCCGAGGAATTTTTGGAACCGGAAATAGATGAACTGTTTCCGGATGAAGAAGAACCGGTAATTCCGGAAGAAGTCCCGCCGGATGAGGAAATTCCGTCCCTGCCGCCCGATGACGCTTCTTCTGAAGAAATACCCGTTTCACCGGCCCAAGTATTAAGCGCCGGGACCTTCGGGGAAGAAAAAAAATCCCCAAATCTCAAAAAAGATGATATGCTGGGCTTGATGAATTATCTGAAAACCTTGACCGGCGCGCTGCCCGGCAAGTTCCGGGACGAGTTTTTACAGAGTGACGCCCGGCTCAGCATGGAATATATTATTGATACCCTCAATGGCCGCCAGGGCCTTATCAAGGAGATTGAAGCCCGGCGCGATACTGCCGGACATTCCGTTTGGGCGGTAAAGGAGACGCCGGTCCCGTCCGTTTCCCCCGCCCCCGCTGTTCCGGCAGGCAGGATGGCCGCCCTGCGGGCCGCGGCGCACGCGAAAGACGCGGCGGATGCGGCGGCGGGAAAGCCGGAAAACCGGAAAAAGCCGGATCTGGCGGGAATGTTGGCTTTTATGGCAAATCTCGCGGGGGCCCTGCCGGACTCCGGCCTGGGCAAGGCGATTTCCCGTAAGGTGGATACGGTCATTACCGGAATAAAACATCAGAAGTCAGGGGAAACAGTTGATTGATCGTTTAAACGAGCGGATAGAAGAATATATCAGAAGTATGCCCAGCCTGCCCACCACGGTCGCCAAGGTATTGGAAGTTTGCAATAATCCCCAAACCAGTCCGGCGGATTTGAACCATGTTATTTCCCTGGATCCGGTTTTGGTGGGCCGGGTGTTAAAGTTGATTAATTCCGCTTATTACGGCCTCGGCCAACAGGTAACCAACCTGGTCCGGGCAATCATTATGCTGGGGATCAACACCGTCAAGAACCTTGCCCTCTCCACCGCCGTTATGGGAAACCTCTCCTCAAAAAAAGATTTTCAGGGCCTTAACATGGAAGGCTTCTGGCGGCATTCGCTCTGCGTCGGGGTCGCCGCCAAAAACCTCGCCAAACAGCGGGGGATCGATACCAAACAGCAGGAAGAATACTTTACCGCCGGCCTCCTCCATGACATCGGGAAAATACCTCTTAACGCCGTATTGTCCAAGGAGTATATGCTTACCGTCAGCGCCGCGGACCGGGAACGGGTCTCCCTTTTCCGGGCGGAGGAAAAAAACCTGGGGATGAACCACAATGCCGCCGGGGCCATGATCGTGAAAGCCTGGCGGCTTGAAGGCCCGGTGGGGGAGGCCGTCATCCATCACCATGCCTATACGGAATATTCGGGACCCCACACCGATATCCTGTTCAGTGTGGCGGCGGCCAACCGTTTCGCGTCAATTATGGAAGTCGGTTTTTCCGGCGACCGGTACCCGGAAAAGATGGACAATCTGATCTGGGAGACCCTGGGGACCGGATGGGATGTATTCGACAAGATAGAAACAACGGTAAATGAAGAAATTGAAAAGGCCAAAATATTTTTGAGGTTATAATATGTTGTCAGTACGTTTTTGGGGAGACCGGGGATCAATTCCCTGTCCCGGCCCCGCTACGGTGAAATATGGGGGGAATACCTCCTGCCTGGAAATCCGGGCCGATGACCGGCTGGTAATCATCGATTTCGGTACGGGGATCAAACCCCTGGGCGACTGGCTCATGGCCAACGATTTTAAAAAGGGCCCCATTGACACGGACATTTTTATCACCCATACCCACTGGGATCATATCATGGGCTTCCCCATGTTCTCCCCGATTTTTATCCCCACCAGCAGGCTGCGAATCCGGGGGCCCGTCTCCTACGAGGACGATACCCTGGAATCGATCATCGGTGCCCAGCTTTCTTACCGCTACTGGCCGGTCAGGCAGAGCGAGCTTTCCGCCCAGATCGAATACGGCCAGATCAAAGAAACCTCCCTGGATCTGGGAAACGGCCTCTGGGTTACCACAAAATACCTCAACCATCCGATCCTCTGCCTGGGCTACCGGTTTGAATACCGGGGTAAATCCATTGTTACCGCCTATGACAACGAACCCTTCAGGAACCTGTTCCCCACAGACCCCGCGGACCCCAGTTACGATGAGGACGCCGCCAGGGAAGGGAACCTGGTGGCGAAAGAAGAAAACGAGAAAATTCTCCGGTTTTTTCTCGGCGCCGATGTACTGATCCACGACGCCCAGTATACCGCCGCCGAATATGAAAACCACCTCGGCTGGGGCCACTCATCCTATGAACATGCCATCAACGCCGCCCACAAGGCCAGGGTTAAAAAACTTGTCCTTTTTCATCACGATCCCAACCGTACCGATGAACAGCTTGAACAGCTTGAGGCAAATTACCGCGCGAAAGTCCACGGCAGGACAAAAATGGAGCTTATGATGGCCCGGGAAGGGCTTCTGGTGGAAGCCTGAGAGCGGCTGTTTTTTTGCCCTTTTGCCCCCATCCATGTTTTTTTCTTCTATAAAAAAAATAAAAATTTTTCTTGACGCCGGATAAAAAGCGGTATATACTGAACCAGCTTTAGGTTTCTGTTGGTTTTTCAGCCGGTTTTATAGTTTCTCAGTTTGAATTTCTCATCGTGATATTTGTTCTAAAAAATGACGTTTTGGAACAGTTGAGGTTGTTCCAAAACCCGGTTGGTGCAGACCAAAGGTCTGATGAAACAACCTCTTGGAAAAGCGGTCAAATGCCCGCTTTTCCATGCAAGGTTACTGTTCCAAAAACTGAAGTTTTGGAACAGCTTCAGTTTTATATAAAAATCAATTCAAAATAGCGGCGTTATTTTCACTGATTGTTCTTGTTTGGGGAAAGGAGTCGCTTATGAAGAAGCTTGTTGTTCCATTCGCAGCAGTTTTTTGCGCCGGACTGTTGGCTTGCGCCAGCGGCGGGACGGCCGCTGGCGGCGAGCCGGTATTTCAGCCGCAGGTTTCGGGAAAATCATCCGGGAATTACGCGCGGCCGCTTTCTTATGCGACCGCCGCCGCATACCGGACAAACGCGGCGGACAGTCTGATACGGAATATGCCCAAACGTATTGAAGCTTACCGTTCGACAGATATGGAGGAATATATCAGGCAAATTGCCGCATATATACTACAGACTTCGGCCAATCAATATGAAAGTGTCAAAAAAGCCCATGACTGGACGATCCTCAATATCCGCTATGATACCATATCGCTTTTGGAGGACAACTCGTTTTCGCAGGATTACGCCAGCGTTATCAGAAAAAAACTCGGTATGGCTGAAGGGCTGGCCAATGTTTTTAAGGTCCTCTGTGACCGTATGGAAATTGAGTGTGAAACAATACGGGGATATGGAAGGGGATACAATAATTCCCCCTTTGATACTGAAAATCCCGTGGGCAACCATGTGTGGAATATGGTACAGATTGACGGGGGCTGGTATTTTGTAGACTGTACGTGGGATACAGGGTATCTGAACGGCGGACATTATACCCCGAGGTATTCAACGGAATATCTTTTTCTGCCGCCGGAATATTTTTTATACAGCCATTTTCCTGAAAAACCCGAACATCAGCTTCTGGATGAAAAAATATCCTTCACCGATTTCTCCAGCCGCCCCTTCCTCCGGCCGCTGTTTTTTGAGGCCATCAGCAGCATGGATTTTGATCTGCAAAAAATAAACTACACCGGTGAAAAGCTGGCAATAGAGTTTTCTCCCGCCGAAGCGTATATAAACAACATTGAGGTTTATGATGAACAGGGGCTCAAAAGTCTTGAGAATCTTTCGTTTGTCCAGCGGGAAGGGCAAATCTACCGGGTTTATTTTTCTTTCCCCAGTTCCGGCAACTATATGGTCAAATTGTTTTCAAAAAAACAGGACGCCGTCCGTTTTTCTTTGAGCGCGGAATTTGGGGTGAAAGCGGCGGCGGGGAATGCGATACGGTATCCAACCCAGTTCCCGTCTTTTGGACCGGAAATATCCATTGTCAGCCCTCTGGAGATGCCTCTGCGGCGGAATGAGGCCTACGAATTCAAAATTGACGCGGAAAGTAATAAGCGTATCATTCTTATAGCCAACAATAAGACGCAGAATTTTTTCCTGAACGAGGACGGTCTGTATGTGCTTAATACGGTGATTCCTGATAATGCCAGGGAAATAGTCATCGGGGTAAACAATGACGCCAACGGTCATTATGAAAGCATAGCCAGATATATGGTAATTGATTCGTATTGAGGGTTTTGTACCCCAAGTTATTGGGGTATAAAACCCGAATATAAATACCTTTCGGGTTAGGAAACAGGTGTAGGTATATCCGCCGTCTCCGGCAGCGCCCCCCGGATTTCGCGGGGGAGGCGTTCAAGGGGGAAGATGTTCGGGCGGAGGCTGACGCTGCCGCCGGATTCATCCCCGCCGGTGAAGCTTTCGGGCAGGGAGAGCCGGGCCTTGGGGGCCAGTTCCGCCAGAACATCCGCGGCGGAGTTCAGGGCGATTCGGTACAAATCGCCGGTACTGAAGGCCCGGCAGGCGGGACAGGAACACCAGGTTTTTTCATGTCCCCGGTCAGGCCAGAGGTGGATAACCTCAATTTCAGGGTGTATACGGAAAAGTGCGCTGAAAAATTTGGCGGCCTCTTTTTTCAGGAGGCTGATGCTTGCGGGGTTGGTGGGACAGAAATTAAAAGCCCGGTTCCGCTTCCCCGATTCCATGCGAAACAGGTCCCGGTGGAACAGAAAAAAACGGCGGGGTATCAGGAGGGATAGTTCCCAGCCCCCGGCCTCAGGGATCAGCGCGTAGTGTTCCGCAAGAACCGGCGCCCTGGGGCGCGGTCTGTTCAGGTCCCGGAGCGGCAGGATCAAGGCGTCGATTTTGTTCCGGGCGGCCCAGTGAATCAGGGCGTCCCGGTTTTTGGGTTTTCCGTTTCCGGCAAGAATGAGCCGGGGAACCCCTGCCGGAGGATCGGAGGCTTTGCGGGCCCGGTTGTCCCGCAGGGGGTACAGGCCCCCGCGGGCAGGGGGCGGCAATTCCCCGCGGCCCGGTTCCGGCCAGCGGACACCCAGGGCCTCCAGAAAATCAAAAATCCCGTTCCAGAGCCCCCGGCCTGAATCGCCGTATATTTCGAGGCGGCCGTCTCCCAGCCGCCAGCTAAAGCCATTCCGGTAGGGGCCGCCGTCCCCCGGATTCAAAAGGATAAGCGGTTCTTCCGGGGCCGTCGCGGCGGCGTCTTCAATCGCGGGGGGCTTTTTACCGCTTCCCGTTCCCGCCCTCCGGCGGAGCAGATCAATATGGCGGGACAATTCTTCCGCTCCCCGCCGGGCCGCCGGTACGGAATAAGGGGTGAGGATCACCCAATCTCTGGATACATCAAAAATCATACGCCTATTATATGGATTTTTTCGTCTTTTACCTATATGCTTGGTACAACGGAAAAATAATGAAACGTTTTCTTCCGAATCTGAATCCTCCGTCCCCGGCGGATTATGATGTGGCAATTATCGGCTGCGGGGTTTCGGGGGCCAACATTGCCCGGCGGCTTTCGGCTTATCAAATTAAAATTGCCGTTCTCGAAAAAGCCGCCGATGTATCCTTTGGGACTTCCAAGGCCAATTCAGGGATCCTTCACGGCGGTTTTCATCATAATAAAAAATATCTCAAGGCCCGGCTGGAAATCCAGGGAAATCTGATGTTCGATCAGCTCCGCCGGGAACTGGATTTTCCTTTCCGGCGCTGCGGCATTATAGTGGCCGCCCTCCAT
The DNA here is from genome assembly GCA_031266635.1 of Treponema sp. GTDB lineage: Bacteria > Spirochaetota > Spirochaetia > Treponematales > Breznakiellaceae > JAISAN01. Next base: position 15,475 of record JAISAN010000246.1, read on the forward strand.
GATGATGAGATGAAAGCGGTGGAACATCTCTATATGCAGGGGGTGGAAAACGGGGCTTTGGGTATTGAGTTGTGTTCCCGGGAACGGCTGCTGGATCTGGAACCCAAGCTTTCACCTGATACGGCGGGCGGCCTCTATGCTCCCGGCGGCGGGATAATCGAGCCCTACCGTTTTGTGTTCGCCCTGGTGGAATCGGCGATGAAAAACGGGGCGGATCTATATACGGATTTCAGGGTTTCCGCCGCGGAATACCGGGAAGGCGGGCGCTGGAAGCTGCAAAGCGAAGACGGCAGGGCCGTGGAGGCCCGGTATGTGGTGAACGCCGCGGGGCTTTTTGCCGATGAGGTTTCCCGGATCTTCGGCGGGGAGGAATTTACCATTAAACCCCGAAAGGGGGAATATTTTCTCATGGACCGGCTCACCAGGGCCTGTCCCGGCCGGGTGGTTTTCCCCGTACCTACTCCGGTTTCCAAGGGGATGCTGGTAATCCCCACGGTGGAAGGGACGGTCCTGGTGGGCCCCACGGCGGACCCCGTGGAGGACAAGGCTGATTTTGCCACCACCCCGGAACGGCTGGAACAGATCTTTGACGCGGGGAAAACCATGATCCCCTCCCTGAGCCGGAACGATGTGATCACCAGTTTTGCCGGGCTCCGGCCCAGTCTGGGGGAAGATTTTTATATCGAGCCCTCAAAAAAGGCCCCCGCTTTTGTACAGGTGGCGGGGATTCAGAGTCCGGGCCTTACCGCTTCTCCGGCCATTGGGGAGTATGTGAAAAATCTTCTCAAGGACATGGGCCTTAAGCTTACCGAAAAACCCGGCTGGGACCCCCTGGTAAAAGACCGGCCCCGGTCCCGGGAGCTTTCCCCCTTTGAACTGGACGAACTTATCGCCCGGGACCCCGCCTGGGGGAATGTGGTCTGCCGCTGCGAGAATGTCAGCGAGGCGGAAATAGTCCAGGCCGTGCGGCTCGGCCATCATACCCTGGACGGGGTAAAATATTTCACCCGGGCCCAGATGGGCCGCTGCCAGGGGGGCTTTTGTACCGGTAAGATCATCAAAATTATTATGCGGGAGACCGGCTGTTCCTGGAACGAGATCACCAAACACGGCGGGGGGAGCCGGATTCTGGAGGCGGCTTTGTGAAAGAACTGCAATACGATGGGGTGGTGATCGGCGGCGGCGCGGCGGGTATGGCCGCGGCGCTGGAACTGGAGGCCGCCGGTTTTTCCTGTGCCCTTATTGAACGGGAAGAGTACCTGGGGGGAATCCTCTTGCAGTGTATCCACAACGGATTTGGAATCCATGAATTTTCCGAAGAATTGACGGGGCCGGAATTCGCGGAACGTTTTGTGGAAAAGACCCTGGCCTCAAAAATCGCCGTTTTCCTTAATACCACCGTAACCAGTTTTGGTACGGCGGCAAGTCCCGGCGGCAGCGCGGCATACAAGGAACTTTTCTGCGTATCCCCCGGCGGCGCCCTGCAAATTCAGGCCAGGGCCGTCATCCTGGCTATGGGCTGCCGGGAACGGAACCGGGGCAATGTGCGGATTCCCGGCTCCCGTCCCGCGGGGGTTTTTACCGCCGGCCTTGCCCAGCGGCTGGTGAACATTGAGGGGTATATCCCCGGCAGGGAAGTGGTGATTATCGGTTCCGGGAATATTGGCCTTATCATGGCCCGGCGGATGAGCTGGGTGGGCTGCACGGTGAAGGCGGTGGTGGAGATCATGCCCTATCCCGCGGGGCTTGCCCGGAATATCGTCCAGTGCCTCCGGGATTTTGACATTCCCCTTTACCTCTCCACCCAGACAACCAGAATCCTGGGTAATGACCGGGTAGAAGGGGTGGAGCTATGTCCCCTGGAAAACGGCGTTCCGCTGCCGGAGAAGCGTTTTCGGATAGATTGTGATACGGCGCTCCTTTCCGTGGGGCTGGTTCCGGAGAATGAGCTTTCCAAGGCCGCGGGGGTGGAACTTGACGGAGCTACCGGCGGCCCCCTGGTGGATTCGAATCTTATGACCACGGTGGAAGGGGTTTTTTCCTGCGGCAATGTGCTTCACGTTCACGACCTGGCGGACTGGGCCGCCGAAGAAAGCCGCCGGGCCGGACATTATGCCGCGGAATGGCTTTTGGGCAAAGAAACCGCGGTTCAGATCCGGACCAGGGCCGGGGCCAATGTGCGGTATGTGAGTCCCGGCAGGCTGAATCCCCGCCGGGAAAACCGGGTGTACCTCCGTTCCCTGGTGGTAAAAAACGACGCGGTTCTGGAACTGCGCTGCGGCCGGCAAGTGGTGAAGACCGTCAAAAAAGGCCATGTCCAGCCTTCAGAGATGATTAGCCTGAGCGCCGGTCCCAAAGAGCTTGAAGGGATCGGCGCCGATTCATCCCTGGAATTTTCACTGGTTTAAGGAAAAGGCCCATGAAAAATCTGACCTGCATTGTCTGTCCCACCGGCTGTTCCCTTGTTGTGGAAGAAGGCCCCCCGGAGCCCGGCGGCCCCCGCTTGACCGTAACGGGAAACCGTTGTTCCCGGGGGGCCGTGTACGCGCAGGAAGAGTTCCGCGCTCCCCGGCGGGTGGTAACCGCCACCTGTCCCATCATGGAGGCGGCCGGGGGGGAACCGGGCCGTCCCCGCAGGCTGCCGGTTAAAACCACCGCCCCCTGTCCCCGGGAACGGATTCCCGCCCTGCTGGCGGATATTTACCGGATAACCGTGAGGCTCCCGGTAAAAACCGGGGATATACTTTTAGCGAACTGGCAGGGCAGCGGCATTAACGTTGCGGCGGCAAGGAGTTTATAGTGGCGCGGCAAAAGGAGCAGACCCCGGAAGAATTCTGGCGGGATTATGAACAGCAAACCGGGGAAAAGGTACTGGCCCGGAGCATGGGCCGGTATCTTTCGGGCTGGGATGAATTTGACCAGTCCGGCGATACGCTCCTCTGGGGGCTTCTTATCCTTACGGACCGATCTTTCCGGTTCCATCACTTTCCCCAGACAAGCTGGCTGGACGCCCTGACCCGTTTTAATTCCGGCGGCGTTCCGGCTAAAGAAAAGACCTTTTGTATTCCCCGGGAATGGATAAATTCTACGGAGCTGCGGCGGGAGAAAAAACTCTGGCGGCGGCTCTTTGCCCCTCATCCGCCCCTGCTGATTATCCGCTACCGGAACGGGGAGGGGCAGGAACGGGAAATTTTGGCGGAAACCGGTACGACGGCCCAGGCCCTGGCAGACCTGCCGGATTCCGAAGCCGGTTGAAGAACCAACGGGTTCTGAAACAGGCGCGAAGGTTTTCTTTATTCGCGGCGGGGCAGTTCATATTTGCAATTCGTCAATGTACCTTTGCAGACACACTTTGATGTACCGGTGAATAATCAGCTTGTTGGTCTGATCCAGTTTTGCGGGATCAAAGATGAGGATACATACATTCCGATCATCCTGGCGTTTTCCGATGAGAATCGCGTCGATCATCACCATGCCGCCCCGGAGTTTCATCTGGACTCCCCGGAGTACCGAATTGGAGGGCAGGGGAGGGAAACCGGGGATTCGCGCGGCGATCCCCGCGGAACTAATATCCAGTATCTTGCCCTGAAAAAGTCCCTCCACACATTTATAATTCATCGTGGTGTAGCTGTCATCTTCGCAGAAGGCCCGGATGTATTTCCGGCGGCCTTTGGCCTCATTGGCGTGGAGCGCGCTAAGGATAATCTTGGTACTTTCCTGAATTCCCAGTTTTAGCTGAATATATCCGCAGGGTATGGACAGCGCCATAAGGTATTTTTCCATCAGGGCCCTGTCCTGGTTGTAGGAAAGAATCCCAAGCCTGGTTTCGATGGTTTTTGGGTTTTCCTGCAAAGCCCGGATATAAGCCTCCCATTGGGGTTCGGGCAGGCCCTCATCAATATTGATAAACATGATGGAACCGGGAAAACGTTCCAGAATTTTAACGGCCCGTTTATGATCCCGCAGGGTATAGGTTTCAAAACCATTCATGATAAGGATGTCCAGCATTTCTTCGTGGATAACACTGTGGGGATACAAGATAAAAACTTTTTTCCCCGATGCATTGGACTGTTCCATGCCGGACATTATACATGAAGCGCCGGAAAATTCAAAGAGGAAAAAACGGCTTTCTTCTTTTTTCGGACTTTTGTCAGGCGGGGCTGTTCCAAAAACTGAAGTTTTGGAACAGCCCCATGTCACTGAAAATAACGTTCCGCGTTTCTAAAGGAAATGTCTTTCACCATTCCGGCAAGGAGGGGAAAATCGTTGGGAACCAAGCCGTTTTCCGCCCAGGTTCCCAGGATATTGCAGAGAATCCGGCGGAAATATTCGTGCCGGGGATAGGAAAGAAAACTCCGGGAATCGGTGAGCATCCCCACAAAACGGGAAAGAAGCCCCACATTCCCCAGAATTTTCATCTGGGCTTCCATGCCGTCAATATGATCCAGAAACCACCAGCCGGAACCGAGCTGCAGTTTTCCCGGTATGCCGCCGCCCTGAAAAGACCCCATGATGGTTCCCATGGTATAGAGGTCCTTGATGTTGAGGCTGTACAGAATTGTTTTGGGGAGTTTACCCCGGGATTCAAGGAGATCCAGAAAACGGGCCAGTTTTTCCGCTATCGGATGGTCGTGGACGGCGTCATAACCCGTATCGGGGCCGAGGCGGTTAAGGGCCCGGGAATTGATGCTGCGAATGGCCGCGACATGGATCTGCATGGCCCAGCCCCGGTCCGCGTATTCTTCCCCCAGAAAATTAAGGATAAAAGTTTTCCATGACTCCGCTCCCCGGGCGTCCGGCGCTTTTCCGTCAAGGGCGGCGGCAAAAATTTCCTTAAGCTCCTTTTCCCAGCGCCCCTGATCTATGGGGGAACCCGGCCTGTCGCCGGCGGCGGTTTCAAAGGGGAGATATTCAAGGCCGTGATCCGAAATCCGGCAGCCCATTTTGTCAAAAAAGTTTATCCGGTCCCGAAGCGCTTCCAGCAGGTCTTCCGGGCCGGTAATATTCCGTCCCGCGGCCCGGCCAAGTTTTCCGGTATATTCGGCAAATTCCGGTTTTTCAATATTCATTATCCGGTCAGGCCGGAACGAGGGCAGCACCTTGCAGCTTGTTGCCCCAACGGCTTTTTTGTGCCACTCCAAACTGTCCGCGGGATCATCGGTAGTTCCTACCCCATAGACGTTGAATTTTTTGAAGATTCCGAAAACCGAAAGTTCCGGGTCCTTGTTAAGTTTTTCATTTGCCGCTTTCCAGATTGCCGGGGCGCTTTCCCGGTTCAGCGGTTCATCGATATTGAAGTACCGTTGTAGTTCCAGATGGGTCCAGTGGTACAGGGGGTTCCCGATGGTTTTGGGAACCGTCTCCGCCCAGGCGAGGAATTTATCATACGGTTCCCCGTTACCGGTAATTAAATTTTCGTCAATGCCGTTGGCCCGGAGGGCCCGCCACTTGTAATGATCCCCCCCCAGCCACATGGAAGCCAGATCGGAAAAGCGGCGGTTTTCGGCAATTTCCTGGGGATTGAGATGACAGTGGTAGTCAAAAATTTTTTCCCCCGCCGCCGCTTCATGGTACAAGCGGACAGCCGTCTGGTTAAAAAGCAAGAAGTCCCGATCCATAAACTTTTTCATCCCGGCCTCCCCTGGCAATCAGAGCCAGTTTCAAAGTTCCCCCCATGGGGTTACGGATATAATACCCCAAGCGATACTGTTTGTCAGCCCGGCTGCCGGTTTCTCTTCCGTCCCAAAAGCAGCCGCCCCATGATCGCCGCCATAACCTGCTGGAACACAATCCCCAGAAGGCAGGGGAGGGCCGCCGCCTGGGGGAAAAAATCAATGGCAATGGTGGTGGCGGAACTGATATTGCGGAGTCCGGTGGAAAAAAACAGGGTAATTCGTTTTTCGGGATTCAGTCTTCCCGCGGCGGCGGTAATTTTTGAAAGAACATAACTGAAGACGGTAAACGCAATGCAGCCAGCTGCGGTAAGCCAGACCCGGGGATCATCAATATGGATTATGGAGGCTACCGGCGATGTGTTGGCGGCTATTAGTGCAACCATACATAATTTGGCAAGGGGGTCAAGATAGGGACAGGCCGCATTGGGTATCTTCCCCCGGCTAATCTCGTTGATCCCCACCCCGATAATTGTAGGAATTACCACCATGCCGATCAGGGCAACGGCGATCCCCCACATGTTCAGGGATACACTGGCGCCCAATAAAAGGGATGTGGTTCCGGGGACCACCAGAGGCGCCAGCAGGGTATCCAGCAGGATCAGGGTCAGGCAGAGGGCGCTGTCTCCGCGGAACATGGAAACCCATATAAAACCCGAAACCGCGGTGGGGACCGAGTAGAGGAGGACATACCCCGCTATGGTATCGGGGTCGTCCGGGAAAACCAGGGGCGCGATAAGGCGTACCAGCAGGGGCATCAAAATATGGGAAGAAAGAAAAAACAAGCCTATTCCCAGGGGTTTTTTGAGGGTCCGGCTAAAATCACGAAGGGTCAGCCGCAGAGCCCCCGAAAGGGTCATAATGCCGAACAACAGAGGGACAAAGGGCCGGACCTGTATCAGGATTCGGGGAAACAGAAAGCCCGCCGCTATCCCCGAGGGGGTGAGCAGGGGCATTAGCCGTTCAAGCCATTCGTTGATCAAACCGGCGGTTTCAGCAGAGTTTTTTTTTATCATTAAATTAACTATACTATAATAGCGGGGTATTTCCAAATTCAATGTACCGGACTGAAGTTTCAGTCTGTCTACGCCGGCCGCCCGGCACATACGAAAGAGAGACAGGACACTGGGTTTTCTCTTTTATATATGGTATGTTTTTTACATGAAAACGGTACATGATAAAATTGTCCTGATTACCGGGGCCGCCAGCGGTATTGGCCGGCTTATGGCCCTGGATTTTGCCCGGCGGGGCGCGCGGGTAGTTGTCTGGGATATCGACAAGGAGGCCCTGAAAGCCCTGGAAGCTGAAGCCCGCCAGGGAGGGCTGCTTATCAAAACCGCGATATGTGATGTATCCGGCCGGGAGGCAGTGTACCGGCAGGCGGAGGCCCTCAAGGCGGAATGGGGACCCGCAGACATCCTGATTAATAACGCGGGAATAGTTTCCGGTTCAACTTTCCTTAAAACCCCGGATGAAAAGATCATGCAAACAATGGCGGTGAATGTCCTTGCCCCTTTTTGGACCTGCAAGGCTTTTCTCCCTTCCATGCTGGAACGGAACAGCGGGCATATCGTCAATATTGCCTCCGCCGCGGGGATTATCGGCGTTACGGGACTGGCGGATTATTCGGCCAGTAAATTTGCCGTCTTTGGTTTTAACGAATCCCTCAGGATGGAACTGCGGCGTCAAAGAAGCGCGGTCCGAACCACTGTGGTTTGTCCTTTTTTTATTGATACCGGGATGTTCCGGGGGGTGAAAACCCGTTTTCCCCTGCTGCTTCCGATACTGAAAAGCGAATACGCCGCCCGGCGGATCGTTGCCGCGGTACTGAAAAACCGGAAATCTCTGATTATGCCCCGTTTTGTATATTCGGTATTTCTCCTTCGGCTTTTTCCTCCGGCGTTTTTTGACGCGGTGGTGAATTTTTTCGGGATCAATCATTCGATGGATCATTTTCAGGGCAGAAATCCGGGTTGAGGCAGGGGAAAACATGGAATCAGGCGGATTGGCAAAAATACTGGAAAAGGCCCGGGAGGCTCAGGCCGTCTGGGCGGAACTGCCATACCGTCAGCGGGCGCGGAAGCTGAAAAATGCCGCCCGGCAGCTCGGTGCGCAGGCACGGGAAATCACCGAAACCATCCACCGGGAAAGCGGCAAACTGCGGCTCGACGCCTTGGCGGCGGAGCTTATCCCCGCCATTATAGGAATCCGCTATTATATCAAAAAAGGCCGGACCTTTTGCGCTTCCCGGCGGGTCCGGGGCGGCAGCCTCCTCATGTTTAATAAACAGAGCCGTTATATTTTTGCCCCCCATGGGGTGGTAGGGATCATCTCTCCCTGGAATTATCCCTTTTCCATCCCCTTTGCTGAGGTGGTGATGGCCCTGCTGGCAGGAAACGCCGTGATTCTCAAGGTCGCTTCCCTGAATCCCGGTGTAGGCCGGGCCCTGGCCGGGCTTTTTGAAGCCGCGGAACTGCCCGCCGGGCTTTTTAGCCTGCTGGAACTGCCGGGAAAGGAGGCGGGGCCGGCCCTCATTGCCGGGGGAGTGGACAAACTTTTTTTTACCGGTTCCACCACAACCGGCCGGGAGCTGATGGCCCTGGCCGTTCCCCGGCTTCTCCCCCTGGTACTGGAGCTGGGAGGCGCCGATGCGGCGATTATTTGTTCCGGCGCGGACCTGGATCGGGCGGCGGCGGGAATTGTTTGGGCCGGTTTTTCCAACGCCGGCCAGTCCTGCGGCGGCGTTCAGCGGGTTTTGGTGTACCGGGATGTTTATCCGGCTTTTCTGGAAAAACTCAAGGTTCTGGTTTCAAAACTCCGTTCCGGGGATGATGAGGATGCGGATTTGGGGCCCCTGGCCACGGCCCGCCAGAAAGCGACAGTAGAAAAACAGGTTGCCGCCTGCCTTGCCGCGGGCGCCGTAATCTCCGCCCGGAGTCCGGTTCCCGCCGGGGAAGGGGCCGATCCTGACACCGCCGGTTCCCGCCATTATTACCCGGCTACAGTACTTACCAATTTAGACCTGTCCATGCCCATTATGTCGGAGGAGATCTTTGGTCCTGTGGTGGGAGTATATCCCGTGGCGGATGATAGAGAAGCCATCCGTATTGCCAACGCTTCTCCCTATGGCCTTACTTCTTCGGTCTGGTCCCGAAACCGCCGTTTGGCCCGGCGGATCGCCGCCGGAATAAACGCCGGGGCGGTGATGATCAACGATCACCTCATGTCCCACGGGCTGGCGGAAACTCCCTGGGGAGGCTTTGGCGACTCGGGACTGGGCCGGACCCACGGAGAGCTGGGGTTCCGGGAGATGCTCAAGGTTAAGGTAGTGGTGGACGATATTCTTCCCGGTGTAAAGCGGGATATTTGGTGGCAGCCCTATTCGGCAAAGGTCTACCGGGGCCTTATGGCCATCGTTGATCTGCTGGGCGGTTCTTCACTGTCCAGGCGGCTTCGGGCCATTCCCGGAGTTCTGAAAATTTTTCTCCGGTACTGGAAAAAATGAACCTCCCCGCCCAACAGCTTTAACGGCCGCTTGCCTATTTTTTAAATCGCCGTTGCGGCTTCTGAGCGCCAGAATGTCTCACGTAAAAATACAGGCATTGAGCACTTGACCTTTTTTTAAAAAGACCATATATTCTTTATAATTGACGCAGGGTAGAGCAGTTGGCAGCTCGTCGGGCTCATAACCCGGAGGTCCCAGGTTC
>JAISAN010000169.1 GCA_031266635.1 Treponema sp.
ATTAACCGGAACCCGGTATTTTAGCCGAAAAAAAGGGCGGCGAAAAAAACTTTTCCGCCGCCCCGAAGGAGGAAACCGGAAACGAAGCTCCAATGGGAAACCGCGTTTCATGAAAAAACGCCCTGTATGGCGCTTGGTATACTTATAAAACATATAAGTATACTAGGAATATATCAGGAAAAATTATCTGGGTCAAGAGGCTTTCACAAAATTAACCGGGTTTTGGGAAAAGCTCTCAATTGAGCTTGTTTCAAAACCCGGTTGGCGTGGACCTGGGGCCCGATGAAACAAGCTCAAAGATCTTCTAAATTGAAAGGGGTTTCCTGGTATACATAATTCAGCCAGTTGTTGAAGAAGAGGTGGGCGTGGGCCCGCCAGCGGACAATGGGGGATTTGGAAGGATCGTTGCCGGGATAGTAGTTTTTCGGGATGTCGATGGGAATGCCTTTTTCGAGGTCCCGGCGGTATTCCCGGTCCAGGGTAAGGGGATCGTATTCCAGGTGGCCGGTAACATAGACCTCCCGGCTTTCCCTGGCGGTGGCGATAAATACCCCGGTTTCCACTGTTTCCGACTGGATGGTCAGCCGGGAGTCCGCGGCAATAGCTTCCCGGTCGCTGGCGGTATGCCGGGACTGGGGGGCGAGGAATTCATCATCAAAACCCCGGAACAGGGGGGCGTACTGCTCATGAACCCCGTGGGGGAAGATGCCGAAGAGCTTTTTCTCCAGCGGCCGCTTGGGGATGCCGTAACGCCGGTAGAGCCCCGCCTGGGCGCCCCAGCAGATGTGGAGGGTGGAAAACACATTGTCCGCCGAATAATCAATAACCTCCACCAGTTCATCCCAATAATCCACCTCCTCGAAGGGGAGGGTTTCCACCGGCGCGCCGGTAATGATAAGACCGTCGAAACGTTTCTCCCGGATGAGGCCTGAATCAATATAGAATTTTTCCAGGTGTCCCGGCGGGGCGTTTTTGGATTCGTGGCTCCCCATGCGGAGGAAGGTAATATCTACCTGGAGGGGGCTGCTGCCCAGGAGCCGCAAAAGCTGTATCTCCGTGTCCACCGTGGTGGGCATTAGATTAACAATCGCCACCTGGAGGGGCCTGATGTCCTGATGTTCCGCCCGGTCGTCGGTCATAACAAAAACCCGTTCCTTCCGGAGGGCATTATAGGCGGGCAGGTCGCGGTGGATTTTGATCGGCATAGCTGTTCCTTGTTGTTCAGGCTTTATAACAGCGCCCTGAGGCGCTTCTTTTTTCACCTTTTATTTCTCTTTTTTGCGGCAATTCAAGGGAGTGTCCTGGCCGAAAAGAGACCCGAAAATGGCTGAGGGGGTGGCGGTGGGAAAAAGGAGGGGGAGGGGCCCCCCTTTTTCCCGCTGACAGGACCCCCAGTATATTTATCAAGTCTCTTTTCGGTTCTGGAATAGTTAAATTTGGAATTGCTACGTGCATCTATGACACTTTATCATATTTGGATATACTTGCAAATACCGGCGTTCCTTCGTGTTACGGAAGGTCATCCGCCTGAACAGCAATAGAAAGGAGTTTGTTATGAACCGTGAAGAACGAATCAAAGATTTGATTTCCAAAATGACCCTGGAAGAAAAGGTCTCCCAGTTGAGTTATACCAGCGCCGCCATTCCCCGGCTGGGGATTCCTGAATATAACTGGTGGAATGAATGTCTCCACGGGGTTGCCCGGGCGGGGATTGCCACGGTGTTTCCCCAGGCTATAGCTCTGGCGGCTACTTTCGACGAAAGTTTTGTTGAACAGGTGGCGGATGCCATTTCCGACGAAGCTAGGGCAAAATACAACGAGGCGGTCAAGCAGGGCAACCGGGGGCAGTACTGGGGGCTTACGTTCTGGACGCCGAATATCAATATTTTCCGGGACCCCCGCTGGGGCCGGGGGCAGGAGACCTACGGCGAAGACCCTTATCTTACCGGCCGGATCGGTCTGGCCCTGGTCAAAGGGCTTCAGGGGAAAGACCCGGAGCATTTAAAGCTGGCGGCCTGCGCCAAACATTTTGCCGTTCATTCGGGGCCGGAAAAATTCCGTCATACTTTCGACGCGGTGGTTTCAAAAAAAGATCTTTTTGAGACCTATCTTCCCGCGTTTAAGGTTCTGGTGGACGCGGAGGTAGAAACCGTGATGGGGGCCTACAACCGCACTCTGGGGGAACCCTGCTGCGGCAGTACCTATTTGTTGAAAGATATACTCCGGGGCCGCTGGGGCTTTAAGGGCCATGTGGTTTCTGACTGCTGGGCTATCCGGGATTTTCACGAGAACCACAAGATTACTAAGTCCCCGGAAGAATCGGCGGCCCTGGCTTTGAACGCCGGCTGCGACCTCAACTGCGGTTGTACCTACCCGGAACTGACCGTGTCCTACAAAAAGGGCCTGGTAACCGAAGAGGCGATCGATACTGCCCTGACCCGGCTTCTGCGGACCCGCTTCAAACTGGGGATGTTTGATCCCCCCGAAGCGGACCCCTGGGCGCGTCTTGGCCGGGAGACGATTAACAGCGAAAAACACCAGGCCCTTGCCCGGAAGGCGGCGGAAAAATCCATCGTCCTTTTGAAAAACGATGGGGACCTGCTTCCTTTGGATAACAGCCCGAAAAAGATCGCCGTGGTGGGACCCGGCGCGGCCAATCCCCACACCCTCTTCGGCAACTATTACGGGGTAAGCCCCCGGTTTATTACAATTCTTGAAGGAATTGGCGAGAAGGTGCGGGACAAATACGGGATCAATCTGGAATACCGCCAAGGCTGCCTTATGTACGATGAAAACCATCCCACCAATGTGGAGTTCGGCCTCTCCAATATGGCGGATATTGTTATCGCCGTTATGGGGCTGGACGGCGCTATGGAGGGGGAAGAAGGCGACGCCATCGCTTCGGACTCCAACGGCGACCGTGAATCCATAGAGCTTCCCCCCTGGCAGCTCAAATATCTCCGCAAGGTAAAGGCTTCAGGCAGGAAGGTGATTCTGGTTCTGACCGGCGGAAGCGCCATCGCCTTCCCCGAGGACATTGCCGACGCGGTACTGTATGCCTGGTATCCCGGAGAGAAGGGCGGCCTTGCGGTGGCGGACATTATCTTCGGCGATGTGGTTCCTTCGGGAAAACTTCCCATTACCTTCCCCGCCGCCACCAGCCAGCTTCCCCCCTACGAGGATTACCGTATGCAGGGACGAACCTACCGTTACATGAGCGAAAAGCCCCTGTATCCCTTCGGTTTCGGTCTTTCGTATACCAGCTTCCGCTTTGATTCTCTTGAGCTTTCCGGGTCTTCCATAAACGCGGGTTCCGCGCTTACGGCGACAGTGAAGCTGACGAATACGGGAAAACGGGACGCCGAAGAGGTGGTTCAACTATATGTATCGAAGGATGAGCGGGGCCCGGATGATCCCGCTTCCTCCCTGCGGGCCTTCCGCCGGATCTTTGTCCCCGCGGGTAAAACGGTAAGCGTTGAATTCGCTCTGGCCGCCGCCGCCTTTGAATCGGTAAACGCCGCGGGGGACAGCGTCCTTGTTCCCGGGGCCTACACGGTCTATGCGGGCGATGCGGCGCCCCTCCCCGTATCGGTGGAAAAAGGCGCGCCCCAAGCGGCCAGGGCCGGCATTCGGGTGGGCTGACATAAATCCAGGCTGGCTTTCCCAAAACTTTAGTTTTGGGAAAGCCTCAAATTGCTCGTACTATGCGGGGGCCGGTCCCTGCGGTTTAGCTTTTCATCCTGATTATGAAGACCGATCCTTCCCCGGCGTGGCTTTCCACTTCCACCGTGCCTCCGTGGAGCAGGGCGATGTGGCGGACTATGGCCAGGCCGAGGCCGGTTCCGCCGGGATCGTGGCTCCGGCTCCGGTCCACCCGGTAAAACCGCTCGAAGATCCGGTCCAGATGTTCCGGCGGAATGCCGGTTCCCTGATCCTTCACGGTGAAGCGGAGTTCCCCCGAATCCGCCGCGGCTTCAAGAAACAGTTTTGAATCCGGGGGGGAATATTTCATCCCGTTGTCCAGCAGGTTGACCAGGGCCTGAACGATAAGGGGGCCGTTGAGACTGGCGGACAGATCCGGGGGACAGGCAATAGCAACGGCGATGTTTTTTTTCCGGGCGTTTATTTCCACCGAACGAACCGCCTCATCCAGTAAATTCGAAATAACTGTATTTTTCATCTCCGGCCGGTGGCCGCTTTCATCTTCAAGGCTCACAAGGCTCAACAGATCGGTGGTGAGATTTTCCATGGCCAGGGCGTTTTTTTCGATTATCTCTATGACGTGGCGGATCTGTTCCCGGTCCTCCAGCGGCGAATCCAGGAGAGTTTCGGCGAATCCCTTGATAACCTGAATGGGGGTCCGCAGTTCGTGGGATACATTGGCGGCAAAATCCTTGCGGACCTGTTCCAGTTTGTGAAGCCGGGTAATGTCTTCCAGTACCATCACCACCCCACTGCCACCCTGCGGGCCGCTCCAAAAACCCGGATGATCCGGTTCCTCTCCACCGGGGTCGAGATCGAAGGGGGCGGCGAAAACCTGGAAGCGGCGCTGAACGCCCGCGCCGTGCCAGGTGATTTCCCGTTCCACCGGTACGCTGCCGGCAAGCGCCTCTTTGGCGGCGTCCTCCAGTTCCGCGGACCGGGCGGCCTCCAGCAGGGTCAGGCCGCCGGCGCCGCTTTGTTCGTCCATGCCGAAAAGGGCGCGGGCCCGGCGGTTCGCCAGGTGAAGCCGCCCCTTTTCATCCACGGCGAATACCCCTTCGGACATGCCGTTGAGGATCGCCTCAAGCCGCCGGCCTTCCCGCCGGGCTTTTTCTATCCGCAGATTCAGTTCCGAGGCCATGTCCTTGAGGGCCATTTCAAGGGTGATACATTCTTCGGTATCAGACAAAAGCCGGGAAGAATTGATGAGCCTGAGAAACGTTTCCGGCGTGTTTACCGACCGGGCCAGTTCCGCCAGGCGGGTAAAGGACCGGGAGAGGGACCGGGAAAACAGAAAGACCAGAACCAGCGCCAGGAAAAAAAGGACGATGGCGATGGTGAGGAAGGGCGGGGCGGCGGGGGAGATCCGGCTCTGAAAATCCGGCGTTTCCACGGAGAGGCGGAATACCCCGGCAATGCGGCCCGGCGTTCCGGGAGGCGTATCCGGGAGGAGCGGGCCGTCGTCCGCCTCATAAACCGGCAGGGCGGCGTAGAGCAGCTCCGTCCCCAGGCTGGCGGAACTTCGCCGGGCCTGTCCTTCGGCCCCCGCAAGGGCCTGCCGCACTTCGGGCCGTTCCCCGTGGTTTTCCAGTTCCCCCGGGGGAAACCGGGAATCCGCCAGCACCCTGCCGTCCCTGCCGATGCAGGTGATCCGGTAGGGGCTCTCTCCGGGAAACCGTTCCAGCCAGCGGGCGAACGGGGAACCGCCTTCTTCGGCAAAAACGGAACGGATCTGATCCGGCGGCAGGGACGCCAGGAGCAGCCGCGCCGCGCCGAGGAGACTGCGGCTGTTGGTTTCGTAGTAGAGGCCGTCCATAAAAAAAAGTACCGAGAGAATAACGGAAAGGGAAAGCCCCAGGGTGGTGAGGGAGAGGACGATCATGCTTTGGCGGAATACAGTTTTCATTGGTATATCATGGCCGCTTAAAACGGTAACCCACGCCCCGGACGGTTTCGAGCATCTCCCCCGCGGCCCCGAGTTTTTTTCGCAGGGCCAGAACCTGCACATCCACCGAGCGATCCGTTACCGGGTAATCGGGGCCGTGAACCGCGGCGATGATCTGGTTCCGGGAGAACACAATATCAGGATGGGACATAAAATGGAAGAGCATGGCAAATTCGGTGGCGGAAAGATCCAGCGCTTCGCCGTCCCGCGAGGCTTCGTGCCGCAGGGGGTCGATTTTTAGCGCGCCCTCCCGCCGGGGCCGGTTCTCCGGGGCGCCTTCCTGTTCTTCTTCCAGCCGGCGCAGCGCGGCCCGGATCCGGGCCTTGAGAACCCGGGGACTGTAGGGCTTCACCACGTAATCATCGGCCCCCAGTTCCAGGCCGGTAATAATATCCGCCTCCTCGCCCCTGGCGGTGGCCATAATAACCGGCGTATGTTTGTACCGGGGGCGGCTTTTCATGATCTTCAGGGTTTTGAGGCCGTCCATGCCGGGGAGCATGATGTCAAGGATGATGCAGTCCGCCCCTTCCCGGTCAAGGATGGCGATCCCCTCTTCCCCGGTTTTTGCCGCCAGAAGTTCCCAGCCCTCACCGGCAAACGCCAGGGAGAGCATCTCCTGAATTTCGAGATCATCTTCAATGATGACGATGAGGGCTTTATTCATTGAGTTCTTCGTGCCTTGATTCGGTCATATACACAATAGCCTCGCAGATGTTGGTGATGTGATCCCCCAGCCGTTCCAGATCGGCGGATGTCTGAATGATGCGGAGGGCTTTTTTTTGCAGTTCCGGGCGTCTTTTCATCAGCGCCAGCACCTCCGCGATAAGGGTTTTATGCTCACCGTCGATAATGTCGTCCAGGGCGGCGGTCCGCCGGGCGGCATCCGCGTCCCTGGTCAGAAAGGCGGCTACGGCGGCCCGGATCATTTCCCGCCCGGTTTCCGCCATCTTCTCCAGCCGTCCCATTACCCGGAACGACGCCTTCCCGGAAAGTTTGATCACCGTTCTGGCCAAGTGTACCGCATGATCCCCCGCCCGTTCAAGGTTGCCGGTAAGCTTGAAAATGGTTACCAGTTCCCGGAGATCCGCGGCCACCGGCTGCTGGGTGGCGATCAGCACCGCGGCTTCGTCTTCGATTTTTAACTGCATGTTGTTAACCGCGGCATCCCCCGCCTTCACTTCCTTTGCCAGTTCGGCGTCGCTGTTCCGCAGGGCCGAAAGGGCCTTTCCCAGATTCTCATCCACCAGCGTTGACATGGCCAGAACCTCGTGGCGGAGCCGCTCCTGTTCTTCCGAAAAAATCACCCGTGTATTTTGCATAATAATCATTCCTTAATATATCGTGGAGTTTTGCAAAGCAAAACTCCTTAATAATCAACAACCGCGCGGCTCTGCCGCGCGGTTGTTGATTATCCGAACCTTCCCGAAATATAATCTTCCGTCCGTTTGTCCCGGGGGTTGGTAAACAGCGTTTTTGTATCCCCGTATTCGATAATTTCCCCCAGCAGAAAAAACGCGGTCCGGTCGCTGACCCGGGCGGCCTGGTGCATAGCGTGGGTAACAATAATAATACTGAAATCTTTTTTTAGTTCCCCCATAAGTTCCTCGATCTTTCCCGTGGCAATGGGGTCCAGGGCGCTGGTTGGTTCGTCCATCAAAATAATTTCCGGCGCCATGGCGATGCTCCGGGCAATGCAAAGCCGCTGCTGCTGGCCCCCGGAAAGGCGGAGGGCCGGTTTCCTGAGCCGGTCTTTTACCTCATCCCAGAGGGCGGCCTTGACCAGCGCCTTTTCCGCCAGCTCTTCAAGTTCCCGCCGGTTCCGCGTCCCCGCCATCCGTTTGCCGTAAACCACATTGTCAAAGATACTCATGTTAAAGGGGTTGGGCTTCTGGAACACCATCCCTACCCGGCTGCGGAGATCCGTTACGTCCAGGGTTCCGAAAATGTCTTCCCCGTCCAGGAGAACTTCGCCGGTAATCCGGCAGGAGGGGATCAGATCGTTCATCCGGTTAAAAATTCTGATAAAGGTTGATTTGCCGCAGCCCGAAGGGCCGATGAGGGCGGACACCTCCCGGCGGGCCAGGGTAAAATCGATCTTTTTCAGCGCCTGAAACTCGCCGTAAAAGAGATCCAGTTCCCGGACCTCCAGTTTGTTTTCCATCGTCTTTTTCCGCGCCGCTATGTTGACGGCCGTCGTATAACTCATTCCCCTTCCCCCATGTTTTTTCTGAACCGCCGGGATAAAATCCGGGTTGCCGTATTGATGATCAGTACCAGTATGATAAGTACCGCGGCGGTAGCGAACGCTATGCCGAAGTCATCGGGATTAATCGCCTCTTTGGTGAGATAATACAGATGGATGGTCAAGGTGCGGCCGGACTGAAAAATGGACTTCGGCATATTCCGGGTGATCCCCACGGTAAGCAGCACCGGCGCGGATTCTCCCACCACCCTGCCGACGGCAAGAATAGCGGAGGTAACAATACCCGGCAGGGCCGGGGGAATCACCACATGCCAAATGGTTTGAAACTTTGTGGCCCCCAGCGACAGACTCCCTTCCCGGAAGGGGGCGGGAATGGTTTTGAGGGATTCTTCCACGGTTCTGATGATCACCGGAAGGATCATGATGCTCAGGGTGAAACCTCCGGCGATGATGGACTGGCCGAGCTTGAAAAAACGGCAGAACAACAGAAGGCCAAACAGGCCGTATAGGATCGAGGGGATTCCCGCCAGCGTCTCAATGGCCAGCCGGAGGATCCGGATAAGCGGGGTGTTTCCCGAATATTCGTTGAGAAACACCGCGGTCATAATCCCCACCGGCAGGGCGATAGCCAAAGACACCACCACCACATAGAGGGTGGTAACCGCCATGGGGAATATGCTCCCCGATTCCGCGGATCCAAAGAAAAACGAAAGATTAAGAAACCCCGCGGATTGGACAAGAATATAGGCGAGGATAAACAGGAGGATCAGGATCACCGATCCCAGGGCCGCCGCCATGATCAGGTATACCAGGCGGTCAAGAATTTTTCTTTTCCCGGTCATCCTTCTTCCTCCGCGTGGCGCCGCATCAGGAGGATGACGGTGTTCAGGAGCAGGATGAGGATGAATAACACCACGCCGATGGAAAACAACATCTGGCTGTGGCGGCCCCCGGCGTATCCCATTTCAAGGGCGATGGTGGCGGTGAGGGTTCTGATACTGCCGGTGAGCCCCTGAATCATCTGGGCCGAATTCCCCGCCACCAGAATCAGTGCCATCGTTTCCCCTACCGCCCGGGAGATTCCCAGGATGATCCCCGCGATGACCCCGGATTTAGCGTGGGGGAGGGTTACGTGCCAGGCGGTCTGCATCCTGCTGGCCCCCAGAGACAGGGAGGCTTCCCGGTGGGACCGGGGAACCGCCCGGAGGGATGTTTCGGTGATGGCGATCACCGTGGGGAGGATCATCACCGCCAGAACCAGAACCGCCGAAAGGAGCCCGTTCCCCGAAGGAACCCGGAATATGTTTTTCACCGCCGGAACAATCACCATGAGGCCGAAGAAGCCGTAGACCACCGAAGGTATTCCCGCCAGAAGCTCTATACCGCCCCGGATGAATGCGGCGGGTTTTTCCGGGAGAAACTCCGCCAGAAAAAGGCCGCTCAACAGGGCCGGCGGCAGTCCCAGCAGGATCGCCCCGAAGCTGACCACCAGGGTGCCGAGGATCATGGGGAAAATGCCGTACTCTTTATTGTAGACCGGCCGCCACTCCGTACCGCCGAGAAAGGCCCCGACGCTGTAGGCCGGTTCGGGCAGGATGATGTGGACTTTCTGGCTCAGGGCCCGTATAACGGCGGGATAGGTTATCGTATAGGTGTAGGCTTCCGGGTAGGTGATTTCACCGCCCCCGGTTCCGGTGATAGCGAGTTTTTTCGCCGGGTCTTTTTCCCGCGGGTCCACGGTTATTTCCGGCTCTTGCTCTTCCCCCAGCGCGTTAAAGGCCAGGGAAATAAGCGCCGTTTCCCGGGGTATATCAATATAATTTCCGTCCGGGCGGTAGCTCTGTCCGTTTACCCGGATTTCATCGATCCCCTCGGTTACGATCCGTATGCCCGGCGCGCCGGGGACCAAAAAGGGCACGAGGCCCTGGACAAACACAAAAACAAGAATGGATGCGAGGGCAAGAACAGATGTCAGGGACATGATCCGGAAAAGGTACTTGAAAAAAATGTCGGTTTTCCGGCGGTTGATGATCATAGGGCCTCCGTAGTAACAGTCTCAAAATAAAAAAGCGGGGAGAAGTTTCCGGCGAAAGACCGGCGGTGGAAAGGCGGGGCCGGAGAGGAGGAGTTCTCCGGAATCACCCGCGCAGACGCCGCTGTCTTTCGTTTCCCCCCGCTCCCCGCGGACAACTTTTTTACTTCACCGCAATCCAGCTCGTTTTTACAATGTTTTGGCCCGCGGGGGTCAGGATCCAGTCCAGAAACGCGGCGGTTTCCCCGTTAAGATTCCCGCCCCGCTTGGTCAACAGGAGGAAGGGCCGGAAAATTTTGTAACTGCCGTTTATCACGTTGGCGGTACTGGCGGCCACTCCGTCTACGCTCAACGTTTTCACCGCGCTGCTTACCGAGCCCAGGGAGATATACCCGATGGCATCGGCGTTACGGGAGATTTCCGCGATCACCGCGCCGGTGCCGTCAAATTCAACGGCGCCCCTGACGAGCTGATCCTGGAATCTTACCAGTTCTTCAAAGGCGCTCCGGGTTCCCGATCCGGGCTCCCGGGATACCACGGCAATTCTGCCGGCCCGGCCTCCCACCTGGCTCCAGTCGCTCACCGCGCCGGTATAAATGTTCCTAATCTGATCCACCGTCAGGTTCGAGAGCGGGTTGGCGGAATTAACAACCACCGCGATACCGTCGATGGCGATCAGGTGTTCATCAATGCCGGTTCCCTTTTCCGCGGCGGAAAGCTCCCGGCTGGACATGCCGATTTCCGCGGTTGCCGCGGGTACCGCCTTGATCCCGTCGCCGGAACCGGTGGCGCTGATATTAAAACTCACATTACTGTGGGTTTTCCGGTATTCCGCGGTCAAAAGTTCCATCAGGGGATTTACCGAAGTGGAACCCGCCACCGTTACGGTGTAGGGCGCGGCGGAATTTTGCGCCCCGCCCTGGTCGCCGGATCCTTTGGCGAAGAGCGGAGCCAGTGAGAGGGTTCCCAAAAGGGAAAAGACGAAGACTTTCCGGATAATTTTCATGATCGTAACTCCTTTGGACTCATAGGTCCTAGTTAAACCCAAGATACCGGTCCATTATTAAGGGGTTGTGAATGAATTGTTAAAAATTGGTTAATAGCGGAAGCTGTTTCAAAAGCAATTGATTGTGCGCTGACGTAGGGGGTGGGCTTCGCCCGCTCATCGCTCCAAACAGGTTTCCCTTTCAAAAGCACGAAATGTTATCTATAATAAGATTCGCTTAGCTTCAAGTCTTGCAAAGTGCTGTGCATTTTGCGGTTTCCAAACAACTCTATTTACCAAACATTTATATAATTCTTATCCGGAATTAACAAGGGTCCGATACGCTGGCGGCCAACGGTATGAAAATCATAAATTTGTTTGTTATCATCCTGCTGCTTGCGGGATGCCGGTTCCAGGCGGAAAGTAATCCGGCCTTCCAGGTCAGCATGAACGGAAGGCTCAACTTTATCGGCAGGTATTCCACCGGCTTTATCAGCGAGAACGGCGGCGTGGCGGAAATTGTCCAGTACAACAAGGAAAACCGGCGCCTGTATCTGGTAAACGGCGCCCTGGGCTCCCTTGATATTGTGGACGCGAGTTCCCTCCGATCCGGGGAGTTTATCCACATGAGTCTTGCCAGGCGGATCGACATGAAGGCCATGGGGCTTGAGCGGGGCTTTGACTACGGGGACCTCACCAGCGCCGCCATAGGAACTGTGTATCACGCTGATGCCGTAAACCGGAACATGGTCGTCGCACTGGCGGTTCAGCACTCCGAATATACTGCCCCGGGCTATGTCGTTTTGGTGAATTACGAGGGCGATTATCTCCAGCATTTCAGGGTGGGGATTCAGCCCGACATGATCTGTTTTACCAAAGACGGCCAGTATATCCTTACCGCCGATGAGGGGGAACCGCGGCGTGGATACGACGGTATCGGGATAGATCCCCCCGGATCGGTTTCCATCCTGAACGTCAGGACCAGGGAAGTGAAAACCGTTGATTTTGTGACGTTCGACACCGCGGCGAAGCGGGAAGAACTGGTTGCGAAGGGCGTCATCCTGACCAAAGGCGTCAAGCCGTCGGTGGACTTTGAGCCCGAATACATCACCGTTGACGATGACGGCCGTACCGCCTGGGTGAGCCTGCAGGAGGCGAACGCTATCGCGGCGCTCAATATTCCCCGGGGGGAAGTTACCGCCGTCCACTCCCTCGGCTTCAAAGATCACAGCCAGGCGGCAAACGCCGTGGATGTTCTGCAGGACGGCAGGGCGATCCTTGCCACGCAAAACCTGTGGGGTGCCCGGATGCCCGATGGCCTGGCCGCCGCCGTCATTGGCGGGAAGCAGTATATCCTTACCGCCAACGAGGGGGACGCCCGCGAATGGGGGGGAAGCGCCCTGGATACCGTTGATCATGACATGGGCAGCTACGAACTAACGGTCATCAACACCCGCAAAAAAGACGGCCTGGATTCAGGCAAGGTATACCTTATGGGGGCCCGGTCCTTTTCAATCTGGGAGGCCTCCGGCAGCGCCCTGACCATGATCTTCGACAGTGGCAGCGATTTTGAACGGATCACCGCGCAGCGGTATCCTTCCAATTTCAATGCGTCCCATATCAACAACGTTTTGGATAACCGGAGCGGCAAAAAAGGCCCGGAACCCGAATATGTCAGCGTCCTGGGGATAGGGGATAAGACCTTCGCCTTCATCGGCCTGGAACGTATCGGCGGCATCATGATGTACGACATATCGGACCCCGCTTCGCCGGTCTTTTGTGATTATATCAACACGCGGGACTTCTCCGGCAGCAGACTGATAGAGATGGGCGATCTGGGGCCTGAGGGAATCTGTACCGTAGAAGCGCAGGACAGCCCCACCGGCACGCCGCTGGTGTTTGTTGCCAACGAAGTATCCGGTACGGTCGCCGTATTTGAAGTGGTATGGTAATGTTATTAATTTTTTGTTAGTCCGGTTATTTTTCTGTTAAACGCCGCCTGAAACGCTTGATGGAGACAGAGAACATAGTATAGTGCGATTGACGAGCCCTGTGCTTGTCCAAACCATTGTAAAGGAATGTATTATGAGAAAATTAAAACTGTTCATTCCGGGCGTGCTGTTCGCCATTGGGAGGCTGGTCTGCGCCCTGCTCCTTGCCGCCTGCCCCACCGGTGGCGGCGCCGGGGAAGCCAGTAACCTGGATTCCGCGGATCCCTATGAAGGGAAGCTTCTTATCCTGCAAACCTACGGAACCGGCTCGGGCTCTGATGGCGCTGTGAGCCACAACTTCGTGGAGCTCTACAACAATTCAACCGGCGACCTTAACCTCGCCGGTATCACGCTGCAATATGCCGACGGCACAGCGGGCGACACGGCGCCCGCGGATGCGAACTGGAAGGTGATCAGCCTGAGCGGTTCCATACAGCCCGGCCGCTCTTTCCTCATCCTGGGCAGGAAAAACAATAGCGCCGGCGATCTTCAGCTGGCGGACGGCTATGGGGACATCAACGACAATAACCTGATCCTGAACAACCACGCCTACAAAGTTGCCCTTGTCCGCACGGCAGGTTCCATCGGCACGGCCAACCCCTTCAATCCCAGGATGACCGGCTACATCGACATGATCGGCGCGATGAACACCGACCCGGGAGATTCCATCGACATGTATGAGACCGCCCCCTGTTCCGGCATAAGCAAACAAAAATCCGCCCGCCGTAAAAACCTTGAGGACGCCAATAACAATTCGCAGGATTTCGAGATTGTGGACTACCGCTCGACCGGAGTCTCCGGGGCCGTGAGAGACACATACATGCCGAAGAATCATGGAAATGGTTCGTGGGATCCCTGGACTGTGCCGGAAGGACCCCCGCCTGTGGACGGATCGAATAAACTGATGATACTCCATGCCTATGGGATGAAGGACAAAAATAATGACGGGAACGGCGCGACACACAGCTTCGTGGAACTCTACAACAACACCAGCGCTGCTATTGATGTATCAGGCTACAGCCTTCTCTACGCCGGCGATGACTCGTACAGCAATTGGACCAAAATCAACCTGACCGGTTCGATACCTTCTCATTGTTCCTACCTTATCCGGGGAGAAAGTTACCAAACAACCGGAACATACGTGGATTTAAGCGGCGTTACCCCCGATGTGGACGCCCCGTCATTGTATATCAGCAATGATTCTTTCAC
>JAISAN010000264.1 GCA_031266635.1 Treponema sp.
CGGCTGCCGACAGCGGAACTGATGAAGGCCAGATATTCACCTACCAGGCATTGCTGAAAGAAGCGCAGGCCCTTAGGGCGGACGCTATTATCAACGTGGTAATTGACAAAAAGATTCAAATTAGTACGTTTCCCGGCAGCCATATTACCACATGGTATGGTTCGGCGCTTGCCATTAGATATACGGCCACATTAACGGAAACCGGAAGCGTAACGATAACAGCCGATGGCGCCACCACTACTACCGTAAAAACATCGGTATATTTTAACGATGGCGGCGCCGCAAATACCGGCAGTGTGGCGGCGCAGCCATCTGCCGGAACGCCAGCGCCGGTACCGGTTCCAAGCAGGGGCATACGGCAATAACCGCTTTCGGTTTGCGATAAGGAGTGTAATATGAAAAAGGGTATTCTTTTTTTGGCGCTTGCGGCGCTTGCCGGGGGCGGGGTTTTCGCGCAGACCCATTTTGTTTCCGCCGAACTAAGCCTCCTTGGCGGCGGCGCCCGGTATGAACGGGTGATTAGCCCCTACCTTACCATTGGCGGGTATCTTTACTATAACTATATGCCTACGCCGTATATAGATAAAAATTTTAGCACCGAGCATAGCATTTTCGGAATAGGTATAGCCGGGCGGTGGTATCCGGCGGGCCGGAAGTTTTTTATGGAACTTGATTTAGGGTATGTCGCGTTTACGGCGAGCTGGTATAACGAGTATTTCTCCGGCGGCTCTTGGGGATCTTCTTCTTGGGAAGAAAAGGTGTCGGAAATGTTCCCCGGTTTTAGTATTGCTCCCGGGTTTGGCTGGACGATTGATGTCGGTAAAGCCGGCGGCTTTTTTATATCCCCGGGCATAAAGATTCCCATTAGCATAACTTCAGCGACTGGGGACATGGGGCTTGGTGAAGGCATATACCCTTCCGTTGTTGTATTCTTCGGCCTTGGCTATGCCTTTTAAAGACGGTAACGCATGAGCGCCTGATACCAGGCGTGGGGACTTGCGCAAGCGCAAGTCCCCACGCTTTTACGGAGTTATAGTCAAACCTAACCGATACAATACCTCTCCCTCTGTAATCCCTGGTTTTTCAACATAAGCGCGCCGCGTTATACTCCGCCGCCTCCGCCAGGGCCCGGTAAAGTTTCACCGAAAGTTCCAGATGCCGCCGGAAGGGATCGCCGCCGGGGGGTTCTTCTTCCGGTTCCGTCAGCGGCGGGAAGAGGAAGCCCGCCACATCCTTGACTTCGCTTTCCATAATGCGGCGGTTGGTTTCGTCCAGTGTTTTCAGAACCCCTTCCTGTCCGGCGGGAGTCTGCCGCCCCCGGAGCGCCCCTGCCGCGACGGCGGCCCCCCATTCCGCGGTGGTTTTGATATGTTCCAGGCCGGAGAGCAGGGCTTTCCGGGCCTCCTCGTATCGTTCCGCCCGCAGGCGGCTTGCGGGGGGAGTGAAAAATTCCCCCTGTATCCTGCCGGCCGCTTCTTCCAGCCGCCGGTTTATTTCTTCCCGCCGGCCGGGCAGGGCCAGAAGGGCCTGGGGGGAACTGTCTTCCAGGCCCCTGATGGCAAGGCCGCCGGGGAAAAGCCGGTAACTGCGGAGCTCCGGGAAGCGGCGGAATTGGGCCTCGAACCAGGATGCGTAGAGGGAAAGGCGGCGGTCGGTGAGAATCTGCGGTTCCGGCGGCCCGCCTGTCCGGGAGAGGGCCTTGAAGGGCTGCCCGTCCCGGAGGGCCCGGACCGACCAGGTTTCCGCGGGGGACCGGCGGCCCGATTCCGCGTGGGACCGGTCCTCAAAAAGGGCCCCCCGGAAATGGGTCTTCAGGTCCGGGTAGGCCAGATCCAGGCCGGCGGTCCAGATTGTTCGGGTTCCCAGGGACCGGGCAAAATCCCAGGCGGTGGTAGCTACCGAACCGCCGGCCCCAAGCCGGCCCTTGGGGTCTACCCGGTCTTCGATAAAACGGCCCAGGGGGAACAGGGAACCGCAGAGAAAACACTGCCGGAACGGCTGCCGGAGTACCGGGGGATACACCGCCGATTCGGCGATAAGCCGGGTATGGGGAGCGGGAGACCGGTCCAGGTGGCGGCTGTTCCAGTACTGGGGATCTACGGACAGAACAAAATCGGGGTCTACCCCCTGTTTCAGGAGAAAGCGGAGGCTGGTATCCACCGCAAGCACCAGACAGCGGCGGCGGATCTCCGGGAGCAGACCGGCGCAGCGGTCCAGGGAAGGACCTGCGGCGGCAAGAAAAACCGGAATGTCCGGGAGGCCGTTCCGGGGAGCCATCAGATTTTCCAGCAGGGAAATTCCCGGCAGGTCCCGGATGGCCTCCATGTTCCGGGAAAGGTTGCGGACCCAGCGTTTGCCAAAACGCCGGAGGGTCGCCTGGTTTACATCCCCCCGGCTTATCCAGGTTTCAACGCGCCGTTCCACATCCCCGTACCAGTTCCCGTTCAGGCTGATGAGGGCCCGGTTTTTGACGATTAACGGTTTTCCCTCCCATTCGGAATGTTCAAAAAGGCCCAGGGCGGCGTTGATCCCTTCGCCGGTTCCTCCCAGCACAAACACAATTTTTTGTGAGCTCAGGAAGGAAGCAAGATTCCGGCTTTCCAGGGCTTTCCGCAGAATCGCGGCATGCCGTTCCACGATGATCAGGGGCCTTCCCGGATACCTGGCCGCCGCCGCTTCCGCCCCATACGCCAGGCCGAAACCCAAAATCAGCAGGGGGCCCGGGGCTTCTTCCGTTGCCAGGCTTTCCGCCAGCCGCCGGGCCTCCCGCTCCGGATCCCGGTGGGAATGAATATGGATGCCCCGGATCGACAGAACCGGAAGCCCGGCGGCATATTCCAGCTTGATGTCCCCCTCGTCGCCGTCCCATTCTCCGGCTTCTCCGGGCGCCGTTTCCGCCGCCGGGGCCGCGGGTTCCGGTTTTTCCACTTGTTCCGCCAGCCCCGGATACTGCCGCCGGACAAGACGGAGGTTGGCTTCCCAAAAGGCCCCGGCTTCTCCGCTTGGCTCTTTCACTCAAGTTCCAGAATAATCACCGTATCCGGCGTAATGGGGGTTCCCGGAGCAGGACTTTGGCGGCGGACCCATCCGTCTCCCCGGATTTCAATATGCAGGTCGTCCCTGAGCAGGAGGGGAAGAATTGTCCGTTTTGCCAAGCCGGAAAAATCCGGGACCTGGCCGGTAATTTGAATCGGACGATCCGCGGGGAGGACCACCGTAGGAGAGTGGTCTAACTGGGGGTTCCGGCCCCGGGGTATACCCAGATAGTCCACCAGGGCCTCGGCGGATTCCCGAATGGCCGGAGCGGCAATACGGCCCCCCAGGATCTCTCCCTGGGGTTTTACGATTACCAGGTAGAGAATCAGCGAGGGGGATTCCGCCGGGAGCAGGGCGATACAACTGGCAATAAAATCCGTATTGGAATACGCCTTGGTTACGGGATCAATAATTTGGGCGGTGCCGGTTTTTACCGCCAGGGACAGGTCCTCTACATTGGCCCGCCAGCCCGTACCGATACTGGAGGTTACATCTACCATATAGTCCCGCATGGTTCGGGCGGTCTCGGGTTTTAAGATCCGCCGGGAGGGGCCCGCGTCCCAGGTTTGGACTTTTTTGCCGTCCGCCGAGACAATCCGGGAAACAATCCGGGGAGGAACCAGAAGACCGTCGTTAGCTATCGCCGTGGCGGCCTGAAGCATCTGCATCGCCGATACGGCGATTTCCTGGCCCATCGTAATGGTCGGCTTGGAACGATCGGACCAGCGTTCCACGGGCCTGAGAAAACCGGCGGTTTCCCCAGGATTCCCCGCCCCGGTCCGGGAACCAAAACCAAAGTCCCGCAGGAGCCCGTAAAATGCGTCGCTCCCCAGCCGGTCCGACGCGTAGGCGGCCCCCGCGTTGCAGGAATAGATGATTATCTCCCTGGCGCTTACCCGGCCGTGGGCCCCCAGGCAGTTAATCAGTATCCGTTCCCCCAGACTGGTAACCCGTTCATAGCGGCCGTTGCAGATAAAAACGGAGCTTCCGCTGATTGCCCCGGCGTCCATCAGGGCCGCAAGGGAAAAGACCTTGAATACCGAACCGGGTTCGTAGGCCCAAATGGCGGGCCGGTCCATCCGCCCGGTTTCATCGGAAGATCGTATATCATTGGGATCAAAACCGGGAAGAGACGCGGAACCCAAAACATCCCCGCTCCGGGGATCCATAGCCGTCAGCATCACCGCCTCGGCCCTGGTTTCTTCCAGGGTTTTTGCCGCGATCTGCTCCAGAATATGCTGGACATTGGCGTCAATGGTGAGGAACACCTGGCTGCCGGCTCCGTTCTCCCCGGAAAGTTCCCGGTCAAAGGCATATTCGATGCCCGCAAGGCCGTTGTTTTCATCCCCCGCGAAACCGATGATTTGGCTTGCCAGGTTCCGCTCAGGGTAGATCCGGCCCACAATGGGTTCTACCGCCACACCCCGGAGGCGGTCTGTTTCCTTGAGACTGTTGATCATTCGGACCGTGGATTCATCCACCTGTTTTTTCAGATATACAAAATCGCTGGGGGCCAGACTAATCCGCTCCCGGATTTCATCCGCGGGCATTTCCAGGATGGGGGCCAGGTCCTGGCTTAAAACTTCCATGTCCCTTATCTCCGGCCGCCAAACGCTGATATTGGCAAGCCGGGTCTGGAGGGCAAGAAAACGGCCGTTCCGGTCCAGTATGGGCCCCCTTTCGGTAAGACTCCGCGACCGGGGCGGCGGCCTCTGGGGGGCGGGGCTCAGCATGAGTATGCTGTACCGGATAAGCAGAACCAGGGCAATCAGGGCAAAGAGGGAGAAAAAAACAAAAAAACGCCGTTTTTTGGTATCTATCATTGAATCCCCAGCACTTTTCCTATGATGTCATCTGCCGGAACCGGGCCGTAGGAACGGGAATCGAAGGACTGGAGGCGGTTATCTCCCAGAACAAAAAAACTGTTTCCCGCGGCCGTTTCACAGCGCTTGACCGCAATCTCCCCCGATGGAGTATAAAAAACCACCACCTCGCCGGGTTTCGGCTTTGACCACCGGATCAGGAAGCCCTGCTGGCCGGGGAACCGCAGGCCATAGCTAAGGCGGTTAACAATCAACAGGGTTCCGTTCTTTATGGCAGGTTCCATAGAACGGCCTTCGGCGATCACCAGATCAAACAGAAATAATTTGATGATTATGGCTGTGATTAATGCCCCCGCAACCGCCCTTCCCATACCAGGAAGTATAATCATTCCCGCCGCTTATGTCGATAAACCAGTAATATGAAGAATATTATTGAAGGTCAGCATATTTGGCGCCGGAAAAAACCGTCCTTTTTGAAAAGCCTGAACGAGCACTCAAGAATTCGCCGCGATTCTCAGGGCGTATACCATACGGAGTTTATTCAGCAGATCCGGCAAAAGCCCGCGTCGTGCCGCCGCCGGCGGATGACCGAATTTCATTTCCCGGAATTTTTCGCCCGCCGGCCCCCTGTTTCTCCCCGCCGGAAAAGCCGGGGCCGCGGGGGCTTTAGTTTTTCCGTTTCTTCGTTTATCGGTGTTCTGGCGCTGGCGGGGGTCCTTGCTTTTTCGGTTCTTGGCCTGCGCTGGCAGGATGTGGCCCTTGTTTTGTCCTTACCCCATACCTTTTCGCCGGAACCCCCGGCGGACGGGGAATTTCAGCGGAACCTCGCCTCCTATGCCGGCCTCAGCCCCCTGCCCGCCGCCCCTTCAGGCGAAGCCATACCGCTGGACCTGATGGAAGCTTTTTCATGGTCATCGTACCGGGTAAAAAAAGGCGATTCGGTGTCAAAAATTGCCGCCGCCCATTCCATCTCCATAGACGCCATTATTGCTTCCAACAACATCTCTAATGCCCGCAGGCTTCGGGAAGGGGAAACCCTGCGGCTCCCCAATATGGATGGGATCCCCTATACCGTGAAAAAAGGGGACAGCCTTTCAAAAATATCCGCCAGTCTGGGGGTTCCCCTGGAAGCCATCCTTGACGCCAACGATATTCAAAGCGATACCATCAGCCAGGGGGCGGTGCTTTTTATCCCCGGCGCCCGGATGCGGAGCGAAGACCTTAAACTTGCCCTGGGGGAACTTTTTATCTACCCCATCCGGGGCCGCCTGACCAGCCCCTATGGCTGGCGGAATGATCCCATCAGCGGGGTCCGGCGTTTTCATGCCGCCATGGATCTTGCCTCGGGGATTGGAACCCCCGTAAAAGCGGCTATGGACGGCCGGGTTTCCGCGGCGGGGGTAAATTCCACTTACGGGAAATTTATCATCCTTTCCCACAGCGGGGGGTATCAGACCATGTACGCCCATTTGAATGCTTTTTCGGTGAAACAGGGAGACTATGTGGAACAGGGCGTTAAAATAGGTGAAGTAGGCAATACCGGTTACAGTACGGGGCCCCATCTCCATTTTGCGGTTTATAAAAACGGGAAAGCGGTAAACCCCCTTGATCTTTTGAATTCATAAGGATATGCTAATGGATAATTTTTATGTCCATTTAATGCCCGAACAGGAGGTTTCATGCGTAATCTCGTATTGATACTGCTCGCGTTTATTGCGGTAATAACCTTTATCAGGGCTTTTGACAATTCGGAAACCGGAACTATGGGAATTTCCGAGCCCAGTATTGAATTTACC
>JAISAN010000129.1 GCA_031266635.1 Treponema sp.
GAGGTTGTTCCAAAACCCGGTTGGTTTTGAAACAACCTCTTGGAAAAGCGGCCAAATGTCCGCTTTTCCATGTAAATCTAAGGTTGCTGTTCCAAAAACTGAAGTTTTGGAACAGCCTCAAGTAGCACTGATTTATTCTCGATTGAATAAATCAGTGCTTCCTTAGGGGGGACGGCCGGCGGATTTCCGGGCCTCAGCCTTCCCCCGAATAACTCGTCCTGAGCCCCTTCTCCTGTTCAAAGCCCGCAATGGCTAAATTGATGAGCCGGCTGATAAGTTCCGTATACCCGATCCCCGACGCCTCCCAGAGTTTGGGGTACATGCTGATCCGGGTAAATCCGGGCATGGTGTTAATTTCGTTGACAATTACGCCGCCACCCTCCGCCGTTTCTTCCGCTTCCCGGAGGAAAAAGTCCACCCGGGAAAGACCGGTACAGCAGAGGGCCCGGAAAGTTTTAAGCGCCAGTTCCCGTATTTTTTCGGCGATCCGGGCCGGAACTTCGGCGGGGATTTTCAGAACCGCCCCTTTTTCATCCAGGTATTTGGCATCGTAGGAATAAAATTCATGGGATGAGATTATCTCCCCCGGCACGGAGGCGATTGCCTCTTCGTTGCCCAAAACCGAACATTCCAGCTCCCGGCCGCGGATATACTCTTCCAGAATAATCTTGGAGTCGTACAAAAACGCCTCGCGTATGCCGAGGCGGTATTCGGCCTCGTTGTGGATTTTGCTGACCCCTACGGAAGAACCCATATTGGCGGGTTTGACAAAAAGAGGGACGCCCAGGGCGGCAGCGGCTTCGTCAAACGGGAGAACCGCCTCATGGGAGCGGAGGACCAGAAATTTCCCGATGGGGATCCCCGCGTCCCGAAGGAGCCGTTTCATCACATCCTTGTCCATCCCCACCGCGGAACCGAGCACCCCGGAACCCACAAAAGGAATGTCCGCCAGACGGAGCAGCCCCTGAACCGTACCATCTTCCCCAAAAGGCCCGTGGAGGATGGGAAACACCACATCCACCGTACCGGAATCCTTAAGGTCCCTCAAATTGGAAATGGCCCCCCTGCTTTCAGGAATCAGGGTTACGGGGTCGCCGGACTGATTCAACCGGATCCGGCCCGGATCATCGTCATTCAGCAAAAAACGGGAACCCTCGTTGAGGAGCCACTTCCCGGTTTTGTCGATGCCAATAAGGATGGGGTGGTACTGTTCCCGGTCTATGGCGTCGTACACATTTTTTGCGGATTGCAGGGACACCTCGTGTTCCGCCGATTTTCCCCCAAACAGAATACCCACATTAATTTTTTTTCGGCTCATAAGCACAGGGTAGCATATTTTATTTCGTGATTATACTGTCCCGTACCCGTGAAGCGGACATATAATTATTATGGAATTTTTTGATAAATTTAAAGGATATTATTCAAATATACAAACCGCAGTAAACATTGAATGGACCGACCCAGCCCCTCTTGAGAATACCCCAGAAGTTTTCAATCCCGTTGGTATGAACGCCCTTGCCGTTGCTGAATTGTCCCGCCGAGTGGTTGACGCTCAAATGAATGAAATTATTGTCATGTTTCTTGTCGAGTATGTTATAGCCGCTGAAGTTGTCGCTTGCCACCGTCGTGTTATCAGCGCATACCGTGTCGAGAACCGAAAGAAGCTGTTTTCCTGTTAATTTTTGTCCCTTCTCGTTTGGCAAAGCAACCTTTGCATACACCTTGCCCGAGTTTCGTTCCTTGACGCCGATGACCGGTGTTTTATCCGTACCACGTCCCCGTTTTGAAGGTTCTTTTTCTGACGGGACGACCGTACCGTTTTTATCGAGTTTCACGTTTTCTTTCCTTGGTTTTCCACCGACATAGGTTTCGTCTATTTCGACAAAAACGTTAAACGCCTTAGCCATATTTTCGTTACCCATTGCCCTACGGATTTGTTGCAACATGCGCCACGCTGTTTTATAGGTAACGCCGAGTTCACGTTGTAACTGGCAGCCGCTTATACCTTTTTTGCCGTTGAGGAACAAAAGGTCATTTTTTATACCTCCAATGTTAGTCTTTTTTAATAAATAGACAGACAGAATCTAAGCAAAATTTTGAAAACTTCAAGACTGGAAGCAAAGTTTTTTTCAAAGGTTTTCATAGAGAGAGATTAACATTGAGGGAAAAAGTACTCGCTTTGTTGGTTGGGATTATGGGCTTGGTGTATGAAAAAATCATACAGTGTACGTTACAGAGGTTGTTCCAAAAATTGAAGTTTTGGGAAAGCCTCCGATCTGAATTCTACCTTACCGGCCTGCGGTATCAGCCCCTCCCCTTGTCAGGGCTTTTCCCCCATATTATAGTCAAAACATGGAAATACTCAAACGAACCGTTAATTGCGGCGCCCTGCGGAAAACCGACGCGGGAAAGACGGTCATCCTGAACGGTTGGGTACACCGGAAGCGGGATCACGGGGGAATCAGCTTTATCAATCTCCGGGATCGCTGGGGCATCACCCAGGCCGTCATAGATCAGGACGCCCCGGCGGAACTGGCGGGGATCGCCTCGGAACTGCGGAACGAATACTGCCTCGCCGTGGAGGGGAAGGTGCGGCCCCGGCCCCCGGAAATGGTGAACCCCGATATGCCCACCGGGGAAATCGAAGTGGCCGCGGAACGGATTGTCATCCTCAACAGATCCGGGGTGCTTCCCTTTCAAATTGATGAAAAAACCAGCGCCGGCGAAGACCTCCGCCTGAAATACCGCTACTTGGACCTCCGGTCCTTCGCCATGCAGAACCGGATCAGGCTCCGCAGCGAGGTAAGTTTCGCGGTCCGGGAATGGATGACCGGGCAGGGCTTTTACGAGATCGAAACCCCCACCTTTATCAGATCCACCCCTGAAGGGGCCCGGGATTACCTCGTGCCCTCCCGGCTGTATCCGGGAAAATTCTACGCCCTGCCCCAGTCGCCCCAGCTTTACAAGCAGATCCTCATGGTTGCCGGGTTCGACAAATATTTTCAGATTGCCCGCTGTTACCGGGACGAGGACGCCCGGGGGGACCGGCAGCCCGAGTTTACCCAGATCGATATTGAAATGTCCTTTGTAAGCCGGGACGATGTGCTGGCCATGACCGAAGGGCTTTTCGGCCACGTGTTCAAAAAGATCCTTGGCGTGGAGCTTCCCGCCCGTTTTACGCGCCTCACCTACGAAGAAGCCATGGAACGGTACGGCACCGACAAGCCGGACCTCCGTTTTGATATGCTCCTGCACGATTTTTCCCCCTGGGTGGAACAGGGGAGCTTCCAGGCGTTCAAGGACGCGCTTGGCCGGGGGGAGGCGGACCGGAAAGAAGCCGCCGCGAAAGGTGTCAGCGCCTCCGGCGGCGGGGTAAAGGCCCTGGTGGTGAAGAGCGGGGCCGGATACTCCCGGAAGCAGATCGAGGAGCTTGAAGCCCAGGCGAAAATTTACCGGGCAAAAGGGCTCGCGTGGATGAAGGTGGCCTGCGGCGAGGGCTCGCCCTTCCTGGAAGGGGGGGCCGCCAAATTCTTTGCCGATACCGCCGGGGCCCCGGCGGACGGCGAATTGGCCCGGAGCATCATCACCGGCCTCAAGGCGGAACCGGGAGACCTTGTCCTTATGGTGGCGGATTCCCGGCGGAGCGTTGCCAACACGGCCCTGGGGGCGGTCCGCTCCAAACTGGGCCGGGACCTGGGGCTTGTCCCCGGAGCGGGGCAGCCCGCGGCGGGAAACGCGGCCGGGCCGGGCCGCTTCGAGTTTGTCTGGATCGTGGACTTTCCCATGTTTGAATTCAACGAAGAAGAAAACCGCTGGGAAGCGGCCCACCATCTGTTCACCTGGCCCCAGGAACAATACCACGCCGTTCTGGAACGCGATCCCGGATCGGTAAAAGGGGACCTCTACGACCTGGTCCTCAACGGCTATGAACTCGCCTCGGGCTCCATCCGTATCCACGACCCGGAACTGCAAAAACGGATCTTCAGCATTGTTGGCATTAAGGCGGAGGAAGCGGAAAAAAAATTCGGCTTTCTCACCGAAGCGTTCACCTACGGCGCGCCCCCCCATGGCGGCATCGCCCCCGGCCTGGACCGGCTGGTGATGCTGATGGCCGGGGAAACTTCGATCAAGGAAGTAATCACCTTCCCGAAAAATTCCTTCGCGGTAAGCCCGATGGACGATTGCCCCGGCGACGTGGATCAAAAGCAGCTCGATGAACTGCATCTCCGTATTGTGAAAAACGAATGAGCTTGTTTCATAAATAAAGGTAAAAAAATTGAAAGCCTATGTTGACATTCTGTGGACCTTCATACGAATGGGCGCCATGACCTTCGGCGGCGGCTACGCGATAGTGCCGGTGGTCGAGCGGGAACTGATCAACCGGAAGGGCTGGATCACCATGGACGAGGTGCTGGATTATTACACCATCGCCCAGATCACCCCCGGCATTATCGCGGTAAACCTCTCCACCTTCATCGGGTATAAACAGAAGGGGCCCCTGGGGGGCATCATCAGTACCGTGGGGTTTCTCCTCCCCGGTCTTACCCTGATGATCATCGTGTCGCTGTTCGTTCAGCGGTTCGCCGAATACCCGGCGGTTCAGCACGCCTTTACGGGCATCCGGATAGCCGTGGGCGCCCTGATCCTCGACACGGTGATCAAACTGCTGAAAGGGGTGTTCAAGGACCGGAAGGCCATCGTGATTTTTCTCCTGGGCCTTACCATTGCGGTGGCCTCCAACGTCTCCCCGGTGCTGATTATCCTGGGAGCGGGAGCCGCGGGTTTTTTTCTGTACCGTCCGAAAAAGACGCCGCCGCCGGACAAAGAAGGCCCGCCGTGAACGCGCTGCTTCTCGCCGCGGAGTTCTGCAAGATCGGGCTGTTTTCCGTAGGGGGCGGGCTGGCAACCCTGCCCTTTCTCTTTGCTTTGGCGGAACAGGCCAATCCCCTGACCCCGGAAAAAATCGGCGACTTTCTGGCCATTGCCCAATCCTCGCCGGGAGCGGTGGGCATCAACATAGGCGCCCAGGCGGGCTTCCTCTTTGCCGGCATCCCCGGCGCCTGCATCGCCGCCCTGTCGCTGGCCGCGCCGTCCATCGTGGTGATCATCACAATCGCCCGGGTATTGCAATCGTTCCGGGAAAACCGGATAGTGGCCGCGGTATTCTCCGGCCTCCGTCCCGCCGCCGCGGGGCTCCTGGTGGCCGCGGGCTTTAACGTCTGGCGGCTTTCCCTCTTTGATACCGCCGCCTCCGGCATCTTTGGCCTTATCCGCTGGAAAGAATGTATCCTCTTTGGGGCGTTTTTTTTCTGTGTGCATAAACTAAAAGGCCACCCCATCATCTACATCGCCATTGCCGCGGCGCTGGGCATAGTTCTGGGGCTCTAAAACGTTCCCTATGCTGAACCGGGAAGCAGATGCTCCGCCAGAAGCTTTTTTTTGTCCTCCGGGATGAGGGTAGTTTTTTCCGTGTTAAAATCGTAATGAACGATGACGGCGTTTCCCTTGACGCAGAGCCGCCCCTGCTGCCAGGCTTCGTGATACACGGTAAAGGATTTTGTGCCGATCCGGGAAACCCAGGATCGGATTTCCACATCGTGCCGGAAATAGAGTTGATCCACGTAATCATAATCCGTGTGGGCCATGATGAGGGGAAAGGTTTCCCGGGCGAGTTTCATATCGGGATCGAAGATCTGAAACAGGGGGTTCCGGGCCAGCTCGAACCACACCACGGGCACCGTGTTGTTGATGTGCCCGAGAACATCCATATCCCCAAACCGGGGAGTAACCGTTGTCTTAAACATACCGTAACTATACGCCGCCCCGCCCGGTTTGTCCACCGCCGGGGTTGTTCCCGCAAGAAAGCCGCAAAGAAAAATTTTCAACCGCAACGAACCTTTGGTTCGCGGACACGGAAAACACACACCTAAAAAGACACGCGGGAGCGTGTTCAGAGGTTCAATGTCTCCTTCGCGCAAGCGAGTTGTGGGCGCCCCCGGAAAGGCCGCAGCATGGAGAAAATGCTTTAAGGGCGTTTTGTTCAAAAGGCCGGGTTAGTACCCTGTCGAGCCCCATACGCCGCATAA
The DNA here is from genome assembly GCA_031266635.1 of Treponema sp. GTDB lineage: Bacteria > Spirochaetota > Spirochaetia > Treponematales > Breznakiellaceae > JAISAN01. The sequence goes on from JAISAN010000129.1 coordinate 6,087, forward strand.
CGAGGCATTTGACTTGTTCGGCAACCCGGTTGGTTGTCTGCTAACCAAAGGTTAGCTTGCAAGTCTTGCAAAATGCATGGCATTTTGCGGTTTTAAGCGGAGTTGTTCTGAAACTGAAGTTTCCGAACAACTCTATTCATCACACCGCGCCATCCATGCCGCGGGGAATTTTGTGGCAAATTCACCCGCAGGCATATAAAAAAGCATACCCTTTTTCCGCTTATATGTTCATTTTTTCCTGCTTGATTTTTAGATTTTCCTGATGATATAACAATGAAATAGGTATAATGGGAAGGGAAACCACCACAGAATTACAGTTGGAAGGTATTTATGACTAAACAGGAAGCCTTTTATGATTTTGTAATCAGGTTTAAGCATCTGATAACAAAAAATCCTCATTTAATAAAAACAACTTTGAGTAATATTTTTACCATGCGCTTAATTGGCAATAAAACTCATGGCGATTTGGCTGAAATCGGCATTTCCGAATTTATCAATCAATTCATGTATGATTTTAAGTCTACTCATGTTGGTAAAGAATTATACCGCGCTAAAGAGCATGAAGAGGACATAAAAATAGTAAATGAAATATCAAATGTTGATTTCTCGATAAGCTTAAAAGCTTATGGTAATGGACCACTTCAATTATCAACGGATAAAAATTCAACAATGTTTCCATTTCTGAAATCTTTCAAGAAAGATACAATTAAAGATGTATCTATAATCAACAAAGTATTCTCATCAAATGAATTCTCCGAATTTGGAAATATCAATGTATTGCCTCTGATTTATGATGAAAAAAATAAAAAATGTAATATCATGGTTTTTAATTTTACAAAAGCAAGAGAATCAACAGCTTCTATTCAATTAGAAAGTGAAGGGAGAGGCAGAAAACACCCAGCTTTTAGATTTTTCGATGCGAAAGAAAATTATATCTGTGAAGTTCGCTATGGCAATGCTGCCGCCAATGCATTACAGCGTGGGTTATGGACAAATACAAAACACGCAACGCCGTATTTTAATTCTACGACTAATGGCTGGATAGACTATTCAGATAATACGCTTTTAGTAAAATTGTTTTCTTATGCACTGGTTTCAACTTCAAATGGACATCATAACGCATTGATAAGTCTTGCAAAAGACATCGATGAACAAAAAACACATATTATCGGGTAAAAAAATGTCTACATCATTATTTGACGATTTGGTCATCGATATTCCCGAAACACAGGCAATAAAATATACAGGTTCTAAGCTTAAATTATTGCCGTATATATTATCGCTGTCAAAAAAAGTATCCCATAACAGCAATGGTGTTACTGTTTTTGACGGGTTTTCCGGTTCTACAAGAGTCAGTCAGGCATACGCCAAAACCGGCTATACAGTATACGCGAATGATATTGCGCCGTATTCAAAAGTATTTAACACCGCTTTTTTA